>JAIYBU010000051.1 GCA_027488335.1 Cytophagaceae bacterium | reverse complement strand
TGCTTTTTTGTAATGGGCTTTGAGCGTATCATTGAAAGCGTAGCGAAATAAACCCCAATAACCCAGAAAATACATTTCATCGTCGGAATGATTCCACGCATCTGACATTTTTTTGCTGTGTTCGTCGGCATCTTCTGGTGCGTAACCAATTTGTTTCATTGGCCGCATCAAATTTTCAAAATAGCCGTGTTTTTTCATCAATTCAAATGCTTTTTCTTTATAAATTGGCTTTTTTGTGAAATAATAAGCCGTTTGAAGCATGGCAATAATATTCGATGAATTGAGTTTTCGGTCGCCAACATTAGTCGGGAAAGCATTCACATAACTCGGATTCCAACGTCCCCAAGCGGTTGGTTTTCCATCATAATCAATTAAATATAAATCGTTTCGCACGATATGCCCCATGAGTGTATCAATCAGCGTTATCGCTCGTTTTTTGAGTTCGGGGTCTTTAATGAGTTCAGCCATCGCACCATAGACAAAAATATGTCCGATAGCCTCATCACTGCTGGTGGTTGCTTTCCAGTCCCATTCTTTATCGGGCGAATGTTGCCAGCGGTCTGGGTCTGCGAGTTGTTGGATAAATCCGCTTCGCTCAAACGAACGAGCAGGAAAGCCAGCAATCGGATTGATGGAATAAAGTCTTTCCATGGCATCGAGCGATTCTCGACAGTTTTGTAAAGCATCTGCTTCTTTCGTAACTACATACCGAAAAACCTCTGCTCCTAAATACATCGAAGTCCAAAGCCCATCATTGTCGGAGTCGGCCAAATAACCAGTTGAAAGGTTTCCCTTTTCCATGTTATCAAGCGAGGCATTGAAGCCATTTCTAATGTGTCGGCTTCTGACTTGTTTTTCAAAGAAAACGGCTTTATCGTACAAAGTCATTTGTTGAAAACAAATTTGAGATAGCCCATTATCGCTTACGATTAAAACCGAGTTATCTGGGCCTTCGGAGATATGCTTGATTTGATTACTTGTTAGCCAACGTTCACCATTATAATAATCAAATTTTCCATCTTTTTTTAAGGCAAATGCTCCGTTGGTAGTGCCAAACCAAACCTTTTCTCCAATACTTTTGATGGTCGTAATTTCGGTCGTTGGTAATTTCGTTCGCTTACTACCGATTTGCTTTTTTGTGGCAATATCTATTAAGAAATAGCCATCATTTGTACCGATGTAGAGGTGTTTATCGTCTGTTGAAAAATCAAAAGCAGTAAAATCATTTCCTTCAAAGATTACCTCGATTTTCTTAGTTTCGGCTGAAAAAGTTGAAATGGACTTTTTACCAAAAATCCAAAAAAGATTAGTTGAACTTTGAAATTTTAGGTCAATAATTTCATCTTTGTAATCGGATAATTTCCATAAAATTTTTGTTTTATCAATCAATTGGAGTGCTTTTGCATTTGAAATAAGAAAATTGAAATTTTTACCCCCAATAAATATTTTTGTGTCGGGAAGTTCATGTTTGGCGAATAAACTTCCTGCCCAAGCATTGCTAAAAACTGTTTTATCATCCAGCAAGATGAATTGATTTTCATACAGACTAATTCCTTTGATATTTTTATTTTGAATCGTTCTGTACGTATTATCTGCAATCAAATTTCCCGCATATAGAAATTGTCCGTTATGTGGAACTAATAAACCTGCCGAGGAAAATATTTTAATAGTACCATTTCGGTCTGAAAAGGCTTTTTGTAGTAAAGCAGCCTCGTTTTTTGCATAAAACTTAACGCTGTAATCTTGTAGAAAGGGTTTGTCTTGGTAAACTGGTGGTTTAGTTTGAGCTAAAATAAGGCTCATTTGTAGGGATAATATGAATAAAAATATGATTTTCATAGGTGAATTTGGGTCAATTAATGTTAATTTTTTGAGGATTTATAACCACATGTTTAATTGATTTTTTATCTTTTTCGAGATGATATGAGTAGGTTATATGGACTAATCCATCAGCAGTTTGAATCAAGGACGGATACGAAAAGCTTCCTTTGTTGGGTTCTACTTTTTCGAGATAGGTTTTCCATTTCCAAGTTTTTCCTTCATCATCTGATAAAAATAAGCCAATGCGGTAGCGGCCGTCATCGATATCATTGCCGACAAAAGCCCATCGACCATCTTGCAGCACCAAAAGTTCAACACTTGCTGTATTCGGAATCGAAGTTTTGGTGCTTACTTGCCAAGTTTCACCATGGTCTTTCGATTCGCTTGCGTGTACTCTGGCGGGGTCATCACCGCTATCACGCATGAATGCGAATAAGTTGCCGTTTTTCTTTTGAATTATTGCTGGTTGAATTGGCCCACGACCCACCAATGGCAAACTTGGCCTCCAAGTTGAGCCATCATCGTCAGAAATAGCCATTATCGACATATTGAAACCATCGGAATACAATGGTAAAACGATGCGTTTATTAGGCAAAAGGAGCGGTTTAATGCGAGTCATCCAACCGAAACTACGTTTACTCAGGTCGGTACTGGCAGTAATAATTGATTCATCATATTTGGGTGCATAACCTGCCCAACCTGCCGTGCTTGGTGGTGTTTCTTTCAGTTTTTGAGCAACTTCTTTCGCAAAACTATCATCGGGTTTAAGTAAAATATTGTCTTGCCAATTCCAAGTTGGTGGGCCACTTTTCTGATAATCTGTTGAAGTACGAAATCGTAGAATTGATTGCTCCCATTTGTTCGCTTGTACCGCAATCCAAACTAAAAAAAGTTTTTTTTCGTGATTCAAAAAAAGTACAGGATTACAATCGGGAATATTAGGCGTATCGGCCATCAAAAATGGCTCGGACCATGCAGTTTTTTCTTTTTCGAGTCGTGCACCCATCAGTTTTACATCATCAGAGGTTCGTTCGCCGCTTCCTTGAAACCAAACACACAGAAAATCGCCGTTGGGTAATGCTACAATACTACTCGCATGGACGTGTTTTTCTTGAATAGGGAAAATAAGTGTTGATGATTGAACTGCAGGGCTTTGTGCAAAAGGAAATGGTGTATTGAAAAGTAAGAAAAAAAGCAAAAAAGAATAATTCCTCATATTTAATGGCTGATGGTTATAATTTTTTTGAAAGGAAATGACCGTAAATCAAAACTGTTTATTTGTGTTTTATCAACTGAATACTACCAATATTTCAAATTTATTAGATTTTATTGAGTATTTATTAAAAAAAATCAAGAATATTACGAGACTTTTTTCAACCCTCTAAATCAAGCCTATTGTCAAACATGAAATCTATTTCAATCAAGACATTTATATGTTTTTTAATCTACATTTTTAATGGTAATGTTTTTGCCCAAAATACAGCAGTTTCACCGCAAACGGCTCTAAAAAGCTATTTATCTAATAATGATAAAAGTTTTCAGTGGGAAGTAAAAGACTCGTCAGCAATGGGAAATGTGATGGTTTATCAATTATTACTCACTTCTCAAAAATGGCGAAAATATACTTGGCGACACCAACTCACTGTTTTTGTCCCGAAAAACCGACAATACAACGATGCCCTTTTGTTTATAACGGGTGGTTCAAATAAAGACGAGCAACCTAATTGGACAAAAGCTGATGGTTTGTGGCCTTCGTTGGCGGGAGCTGCCGAAAAAAATAAGGCAACCGTGGCTCTGATTCGGCAAGTACCCAACCAACCACTTTATGGAGATTTGACCGAGGATGCCTTGATTTCTTACACCCTACACCAATTCAAACAAGATAAAGATTACACTTGGCCTCTGTTGTTTCCGATGGTAAAATCGGCTGTTAAAGCAATGGATGCTGTGCAGGAATTTACGAAGCAAAAGCAAAAATATGAAGTAAATGGCTTCGTGATTTCGGGTGCATCAAAGCGGGGTTGGACAACTTGGCTTTCGGCTGCTATTGATGATAAACGTGTAAAAGCCATTGCTCCAATGGTAATAGATATGCTCAATATGCCAGCCACACTCAATTATCAATATACTACTTATGGCGAATACAGCATCGAAATTGAAGACTATGTAAAACTCGGTATTCCGCAAGGAACCGATACCGAAGATGGTAAGGCAATTACGGCTCTAATTGACCCATTTTCTTACAGAAGTAAGTTGAATGTTCCGAAAATGATTTTTATTGGAACAAATGATGAATACTGGACAGTTGATGCTATTAAACATTATTTGGGTGAAATTCCTGGTAAAAATATGATTCATTATGTGCCAAATGTGGGTCATAATTTAGGCGGGGGAAAACAAGCGTTTGAAACATTAAGTGCTTTTTTCGGACTTACGGTTTTGAATCAAGCTTATCCAGTAAATACTTGGGAAATAAATTCAAATAAAGTAACTGCGGAACTGACAGTTAATGCCATGCCTGAAAATTTACTTGAAGCAACGCTATGGCAAACGACTTCATCTGACCGAGATTTTAGAAATAATCTTTGGCTGAGCAAGAATATTAAATTGAAAGATTTATCAAAAATTACAGCCTCGTTACCGCTTCCTAAAAAGGGCTATCAAGCATTCTATGTAGAAACTAAATACAAAGACCCGAATGGAGGAACATTCAGTGTTTGCACTCGTGTATATGTGACTGATACTGAGAAGGTTTTGTAGGAAAATGTATTCTTGAAATGCAAAAATCAGTAGAGACGTTGCATGCAACGTCTCTACAATGGAATCAAAATGATTCAAAAAAAACTATTTATTTTTCCAAACAGGCTTTCTTTTCTCTTTAAAAGCCAAAATTCCTTCTTTAGCATCTTCCGAATCTCTGATTTCTTGCAGAATGCCCAACAAATATTTGTGTTGGTCGTTTTCGGGTAAAAGCGGAAAATTATTCATTGCCTTAAAACCTTTTTTAATAGCAAAAGGTGAATTTTCTAAAATGCTGTTTATCAAACCTTTAGTGTCTTGTTCGATGTTTTCTTTGGTAGAAAGGTGCGTTACGATTCCCAAGTCAAAAGCTTCCTTTGCTGAATAGTTTTTACCCAAAATTGCCATTTCCATTGCTTTACGCTGAGGCATGATTTTGAGTAAAGTTGCCATTACTTGCATTGGAAAAATTCCTCTTTTTACCTCGGGCAAACCAAATAACGCATCATCGACCGAAACCACCAAACTACAACCGCCAATAATTAAAAATCCTCCAGCAAAAACACTTCCTTGTACTTTCGCTATACATGGTTTTTCAAGATTCTTTAAAGCATTACCAATCGTTATTTCTTTTATTGACTTTGGCAAACTTTCATTTTTAATATCTAAAGCTGGATTTTGAAAAATACTCAAATCCATTCCTGAACAAAATGCTGGGCCTTCGGCTTCAATTAAAACACACCAAATATCATCTTTTGCATGTGCAAATTCTAATGCAAACGCCAATTCTTGAAGCATTGTAGGAGTGAAGGCGTTTCGTTTTTCCGCTCGGTTAAGCGTTATGGTAAATAAATTGCCATTTTGCTGAATCTTTATCAACTTAAACTCAACAGAAGCAAATTTTTGTATATCAGAATCTGTATAAAACATTATGCAATTAGTTCTTGAAAAGTTGATACTAAATATTCAACACCCTGCCGACCTAAAGGGGAGTTAATGTTTGAAATTTTTGTATTTAGCTCCCCTTTAGGGGCGGGGGGGTAGGTTATCAAATTTTCCATTGGCATATTTCCAACCAATTCATCAGCAGCCATCGGGCAGCCGCCGTATCCCAAAATAGCACCATCAAATCGTCGGCAACCTGCGTTGTAGGCAGCATCTACTTTTGCCAGCCAAGTGTCGGGAGTTGTATGTAGATGAGCCCCAAATTCAAGAGTTGGATACTTAGGAATTAGATTTTCAAAGAGATATTTAATTGACTCGGATGTTGCCACTCCAACTGTATCTGATAAAGAGAAAATATTGATGCCCAGTTTTTGTAATTCATCAACCCATCGAATCGCAATTTCAGCACTCCATTCATCGCCATACGGATTGCCAAAGCCCATTGAAATATAGATAACGAGTTGTTTTTCAGCTTTTTCTACGATTTCTTGAATCGCCTTAACTCTTCCCAAAGACTCAGCAATGGTCGTATTAGTATTACGAAGCTGAAAGGTTTCGGAAATCGAAAACGGATAACCTAAATACGCAATTTGCTCATATTGGCACGCTTCGATTGCTCCACGCTCATTGGCAATAATTGCTAAAAGCTTAGAGTTTGATTTAGATAAATCTAAACCTCTAACAACTTCAGCCGTGTCAGCCATTTGTGGAATGGCTTTAGATGAGACAAAGCTTCCGAAGTCAATGGTATCAAAAAGATTACTTTTAAGCAACAAATTGATGTATTTTATTTTTTTTTCGGTTGGAATGAAGTGCTTTATTCCCTGAATTGCATCTCTTGGACATTCTATCAACTTAATTGCTGCCTTTTCCATTTATTTCTTAATTAGTTCTCGACTAATAACCAATTTCTGAATTTCGCTCGTTCCTTCGCCAATTGTGCAAAGTTTAGCATCACGGTAGAATTTCTCGGCAGGAAAATCTTTTGTGTAGCCATATCCACCATGAATTTGTATGCCTTCAGTAGCTACTTCAACGGCAGTTTCTGAGGCAAAGAGTTTGGCCATTGCTCCTTCTTTGGTCATTTTTTTACCTTGATTTTTGAGTGTGCCAGCATTGCGAGTCAATAATTCGGCGGCTTCTATTTTGGTTGCCATTTCGGCCAGTTTGAAGCTAATTCCTTGAAAATTAATGATTGCTTTGCCAAATTGTTCTCTTTCTTGAGCATATTTTAAGGCTGCTTCATATGCACCACGTGCAATACCGAGCGAAAGAGCTGCAATAGAAATGCGTCCTCCGTCCAAAATTTTTAAGGATTGCACAAAACCATCGCCGATTTGGCCTAAAACATTATCTTTATGCACTCGGCAGTTATCGAAAAACAAACATGCTGTTTCGCTGGCTCGCATTCCAAGTTTATTTTCTTTTTTACCTGCCGTAAAACCTGGAGTACCTTTTTCAATAATCAAAGCTGTCATTCCGTGGGAATCTCCCTTCGCACCAGTTCGTACAATAACGACTGCTACTTCTGAACTAATTGCGTGGGTAATGAAGTTTTTAGAGCCATTCAACACAAAATAATCACCATCTTCCACTGCTGTGGTTGACATTCCACCAGCATCTGAACCTGTACCTGTTTCAGTCAATCCCCACGCCCCAATCCACTCTCCTGAAGCGAGTTTTGGTAAGTATTTTTGTTTTTGTTCTTCGTTTCCGAATGTAAGTATATGATTGGTACAAAGCGAGTTATGAGCAGCTACCGAAAGACCAATTGAGCCACAAACTTTTGAAATTTCGTCGAGAATTGTAATATATTCTTGATAGCCAAGACCTGAGCCACCATATATTTCTGGTACAAGTATGCCCATAAAGCCATATTCGCCCATTTTGTGGAATAGTTCAACTGGGAAAATCTGTTTCTCATCCCAATCCATTAAGTGTGGGCGGATATAGTTTTCTGCAAAGTCTTTCGCACTTTGACGAATCATTTCGAGTTGTTCGTCGATTTCAATTTCTACGTGTGTCATATTAAATTTTAGATTTGTTGATAAATTAGTTGCAAAACTAATGATTGTTTTGACAATTATTTAACATATTTGCAGAAAAATTGTTTAAAACTTAGAGAAAATATAATTATTTTGCTTCATCAACGAAATGTAACAAGAATTATGCTAAAAATGGAAGATTTATTGAAGGAATTGACTGAGCGGTACGAAAAATTGAAATTAGGCGGAGGCATAAAGAAAATACAAGCCCATAAAGCCAAAGGAAAACTCACGGCTCGTGAAAGAATAGAATATTTAGTTGATAAAGATGCCGAGTTTGTAGAGTTTGGAACATTTGCTGGCGAAGGCATGTACGAAGAAGAAGGTGGTTGCCCGAATGGCGGTTGTGTCTGTGGAATTGGCTATGTTAGTGGAAAAATGTGTGTGATTGTATCAAATGATGCGACTGTGAAGGCAGGAGCATGGTTTCCGATTTCGGCAAAGAAAAACCTTAGAGCTCAAGAAATTGCCATGGAAAATCATTTGCCAATTATTTACTTGGTCGATTCGGCAGGGGTTTATCTTCCCATGCAGGCAGAAGTTTTTCCTGATAAAGAGCATTTTGGACGGATTTTCAGAAATAACGCTCACATGTCATCCATGGGTATTCCGCAAGTAGCTGCCATTATGGGTAGTTGTGTAGCAGGAGGTGCGTATCTTCCGATTATGTCCGATTATGCACTGATTGTAGAAGGAAGCGGCTCGGTTTTTTTGGCAGGTTCGTATTTGGTAAAATCTTCAATAGGAGAGGATATTGATAATGAAACGCTGGGTGGTGCAACCACACACTGCGAGATTTCGGGAGTGACAGATAATAAATTTCCGAACGATGAAGCCTGCTTAGACGAAATTCGTAAGATTTTTGATAAAATGGGGCATTTTGATAAGGCTGGATTTGATAGAAAAGAAGCGTTTTTGCCCAAAAAAGACCCTAAAGAAATTTATACTATTTTGCCAACAGACCGCACAAAACCTTATGATATGGTCGAAATTATTGAGCGAATCGTGGATAATTCAGAATTTGACCAGTACAAAAAAGGTTATGGACAAACAATTTTGTGTGGTTTGGCAAGAATCAATGGTTGGGCTGTGGGTATTGTGGCGAATCAAAGAAAGATAGTAAAATCGAAGAAAGGCGAAATGCAAATGGGGGGGGTGATTTATTCAGACTCAGCCGATAAAGCTGCTCGCTTTATTATGAATTGCAATCAACAAAAAATTCCGTTAGTGTTCTTGCAAGATGTGACGGGTTTTATGGTCGGTAGCCGCTCCGAACATGGCGGAATCATTAAAGATGGTGCAAAAATGGTGAATGCGATGGCCAACTCGGTTGTACCAAAATTTACGTTTATTATCGGAAATTCTTATGGAGCAGGAAATTATGCGATGTGTGGAAAAGCTTACGACCCACGCTTGATTTATTCTTGGGTAACAGGCCAAATGGCCGTAATGAGTGGAGCTTCAGCTGCTAAAACATTAGTACAGATTCAGACCGCAACATTAAAATCAAAAGGTGTGACGATTGGCGAAAACGAAGAAAATGAACTTTTGGATAAAATCACCGACCGTTATAATTCGCAACTAAGTCCTTATTATGCCGCATCAAACCTTTGGGTAGATGGAGTAATTGACCCACTTGAAACTCGAAAAATAATTTCGATGGGTATTGAAGCCGCCAACCATGCTCCGATTACTAAGCGATACAATGTTGGGGTGATTCAGACGTAGAAAAATACCTAATTAAAAATCAAAAACGCTGTCAAAATTAAATCTGACAGCGTTTTTTTGTAAGAAAGAAAAATAATCAGTAGCTAACTGATGTAGAAGATTTTTTAGCAACTACAATCTCTTTTCCATATACTAAAACAGAAATTTCTTCACCCGAAATATTCTCAATTTCAATCGTATTTCCTTTGATTGAAATATTCAAAGAATTTCCTCTAAAACCTGTTCTGAATGAGAAGCCTTGCCATTGTTCTGGTAAGAAGGGCTCGAAAGAAAGTTTATCATTTTTCACTCGCATTCCACCAAAACCTTTTACAACAGAAAGCCAAGTTCCTGCCATTGAAGTAATGTGTAAGCCATCTTCGGTATCATTGTTATAATCATCCAAATCGAGACGGGCTGTGCGAACGTACATTTCGTAAGCCTTATCTTTTTTGTCGAGTCTTGCTGCATGAATTACGTGAACACAAGGCGAAAGCGATGATTCATGGACTGTCATTGGTTCATAAAAGTCAAAGTTTCTGCGTAATTCGTCCAAAGAAAAATCTTCTTCAAAGAAATACATTCCTTGTAAAACATCGGCTTGTTTGATAAAACACGAGCGTAAAATTCTATCCCACGACCATTTTTGATTGATTGGGCGTTGAGTCGCTATTTCATCAACGCTTAATAATTCTTTATCCAAAAAACCATCTTGTTGTAAAATTACTTGGCGTTCTTCGTCGAAAGGGAAATACATATTATTTATAATATGTTGCCATTTTTGAGTTTCAGTCGAATAATCAAGGTTAGTTTTTGAAATAATTTCTTCAAACTTTGCTTGATTGGCATTTTTCAATCTTTCAAAACCTTCCAACGTATATTTTAAGCACCAAACGGCTAAATAATTAGTGTACCAGTTATTGTTTACATTGTTTTCGTATTCGTTTGGCCCTGTTACGCCAAGCATAACATATTTACCTTTGTCAGCCGACCAGTTTACACGTTGAGCCCAGAATCTTGAAATTCCTGTTAAAACTTCTAAACCATATTCTGTCAAATATTGAGAATCGCCTGTATAACGGATATAATCAAAAATTGCATAAGCAATCGCACCATTTCTGTGGATTTCCTCAAACGTAATTTCCCATTCGTTATGGCACTCTTCGCCATTCATCGTTACCATCGGATACAAAGCGGCCCCACCCGAAAAACCAAGCTTTTCGGCATTTTCAATAGCTTTTTGTAGGTGATTATAACGGTAAACCAATAAATTACGAGCAACTTTTTGCTCAGAAGTTGATAAGTAGAATGGCAAACAATAAGCTTCGGTATCCCAATAAGTTACGCCACCGTATTTTTCGCCTGTAAAACCTTTTGGACCAATGTTTAAGCGAGCATCTTCGCCTGTATAAGTCTGTTGAAGCTGAAAAATATTGAAACGTATCGCTTGTTGAGCCGCCACGTCACCTTCAATCTGAATATCATTGCCTTCCCATTTTTTTGCCCAAGCGGCAACTTGTTCGGTAAGCATTGCATCAAAACCTTTCTTTGCAACTCTTTCGAGGTAAGTTTTGGTGTTTTCGCTTAGATTATCAATTGAATGATTTTCAGATGAAAGATTTACTGCAAATTTTACGATTGAAATGGCTTGGTCTTTTTCAAGATTAATTTTAAACTCGTTAGCAACGTACTTTTCTTTTTTGATTGGAAAAGTCTGACAATCAATCTTTTCACCTGCTTGATATACATCAAACTTCATTCCCGTACAAACCTGAAAAGTTGGTACAGTATCCCAAGCCGATTTTTTGGTTTCAAGAGTCAAAACCCCTTCACTATGCCCAGTTTCTTTTGCAATTTCATTCCAAAATTTCTCTCCATGGTTTGAATCTTTATTTGAAATATCTCCATCGAGCGAAACAGTTATTTTGGCTGAACCGAAAAAATTTAAAGGCGTAATGGAGTATTTAATAACGCCCGATTCATCATCGACCAAACTTAAAAAACGTTGAGAATGAATTTTTAAAGCCTTTCCGCTCGCCAGTTCGATTGTACAATTACGTTCCAGTACACCTGTTCGCATATCAAGAATACGGGTAAACTCATGCACTTTTGCGGTATTCAAATCAATGCTTTCGCCTTCAATTTCTATATCAATTCCTGTCCAATTACACGCATTGATAACTTTGGCAAAGTAATTTGGATAACCATTTTTCCACCAACCCACACGAGTTTTGTCAGGAAACCAAACTCCCGCCACATAATTTCCTTGGAGGGTTTTTCCTGTATATTTTTCTTCAAAATTTCCACGTCCGCCCATGCGTCCATTTCCCAAACTCATCAAACTTTCGGTTATTTCATTATGCTCTGGGTGAAATCCATTTTCTACGATGCACCATTCGTGGTGCGATATATAATTTTTCATTGTCAAGTAAATTTTCGATGGCTAACGCCAACATTTTTATATGTAGGTAAAGTATTTTTAATTTTCTGGTATTCGTTTTTGAATTTTAAAAAACTCACTGTAAGCTTTTTGAGAGATACCGCCTTCTATTTGGTCTTTTTTAGTCGATTCAAGTTCAATCGCTTCTAAAAGCGAATCATAAGCCGATTTATATTTTTCATTTTTTGAACACAATAGACCATAAACTGCTAAACGAGTTGCATTTGGAGCTAATTCGACTGCTTTTTTAGCACAATCAATGCCAACATTTATTCTATTAAAATAGGTTTGTTGAAATAAAATACTACTTGCAATAAAATTTAAGTTAGCTGCATAAGCATTTGAAAAATAATTCTTTTTCGACCTCAAAACTTCTTTTTGAGTTTCATCTAAACTGCTATCGTTAGCTATTTGCTTCTCAAGATTTGAATAAAAAATTGAATCTTTCACGGCCAATTCTCTTTTGTCAATTTTTGCCATTTTTTTATAGTAGGCCTTTGCACCTTTCATCAAGCGATTAGAGATACGGGCTGCCGAATAATAGTAAATGTCAAAAATCTCCTTACTAATATTAGTAAAATTATCGCTTATATTGTTGCATTGTTCGGCATAAACTAAGCTCTTTTTGATATACTTTTTACTTTCAATTGTTCCCTGTGAAATTTTTCCAATTCCACTCGAAATGATTCTTTCTTTAAGAGCGTATTGATAGTAAATTTTTTCGTCTTTTGTTACTCTTTCCAGTTGTTTTAAATGAATCGGAATCAACTTATTATCTGCATAATATAAACATTTTAGCATCAAATCTATAGTTTCATCAGACACTTTTTCTTCTTCGGAAATCAATTTAAGATAGCGAGTAAACTCTTTTTCTAAGACCGCTTCTGGTGCAATTCTTTTCCACTCCAAAATATAATCCTTGATTGCTTCTGGATTATCAGGTTTATCATGGTATCTTTTAAAAATATCTCTTCTTTTCAACGACAATTTAAAAATGTCTTTGATAGAACCATACATTGCCTCAAGGTCGAATTCATTGACAATAGGTTCGACTTTATGAACAATGTCTTTTGAATACGAAACCCAAAATATGGTTGGAGCCTTTGTTAACCCCCATACTTTAAAGAGTTCGGTTTCTTTACTTTCAAAATGAGTCTTATAAAAAACTACATCGTTTGGTAACTTTGCCAATGTCTCTGTATTAAAAACGTTTCGCTCTATATCTTTGCATAATTCAGAATCTGAATACACATAAATTAGAACCGTTTTGCCATTTTCTTTAGAAAGATTGACAATGTTTTCCCAAGAAGCTTCTGACAATGAATGATTTTGACAGAATCCTTGAAAGTTGAGTGTAATTATGATTATTAAAAGGAAAAGTTGCTTACTCATTTCTAGAACTTGGTACTACTAAAAATTACTCAAAAGCTGTGTTAAATCTATGTTTTCAAAACCACTAAGAACAATATCTGCCTTTGTCAGAACTTCAGCATGACCGATTCCGACTACTTTCATTCCTGCGTTTTTGCCAGCTTCTACGCCTGCTACGGCATCTTCAAAGACCAAACATTCTTCGGGTGAAAGTCCCAACTCGGCAGCACCTTTCAAAAATACTTCGGGGTCTGGTTTGCCTTTTGAGATTTTTGTGCCGTCAATTATTGCATCAAAATTATTGATAAGTCCAACGCCATCAAGAATCATTCGAGCATTTTTACTAACCGAACCTAAAGCAATTTTTATATCAGTTTGTTTTATTTGTGCAAAAAACTCACGAACCCCAGGTAAAATATCATCAGCGGTCATTTGGCTTACTAAAGATAGATAATGTTCATTTTTCTTTGCGGCAAGTTCGAGTTTTTCATCTTCTGACAAAACCACATTTCCGTGTTCAAGAATTAAATTTAAAGAATCCATTCGGCTAACACCTTTTAGGGTTTCATTAAATTCTTCTGAAATATCAAATCCTAAATCGTTGGCCATTTTACGCCATGCTTGGTAATGAAATATGGCAGTTTCTACGATTACACCATCTAAATCAAATAAAAATCCTTTAATCATATTATTTGTATAATAATTTTCTACATTGTTTCATTTTATAATTCCATTTCTACGATGCACAATTTGCAAAATTGTGCTACTTTAACTCCAAAATCAAAGCTGTCATTGCAGGAACTTTAATGTTTGAAATGTCATTAAGCGTTTCGCCAGTCATAATGTTTTTTGCTGATTTTGCCCCTTTTATAATCTCAGCAAAATTAGCTGTTTGCACACTTGACTCTGTATTTTTAGTATTGCTCACAACCATCACCGTTTGCTTGTCAGTATATCTAAAATATACATAGATTCCGCCATCAAAAGGTGTGAACTGCATGAATTTTCCTTTGGTTAATGCTTCTGAATTTTTACGGTAGTTCAATAATTTTTTATTGAATTCAAAAGCCTCATTTTCTTGTAAATTTCTTCCCGACGATAAAAATTTATTTTCAGCATCGCCTTTAAAGCCACCCGAAAAATCTTTTCTTACTTCTGCATCGGTTGGATTTTTGAAGTTTTTCATCAGAAATTCTGTGCCATAATACATTTGCGGTACACCACGAACGGTGTAAAGCCAAGTTAAACCTAACTTATATTTATTAAAATCTTCGCCAATTACCGAAAAATATCGGTCGGTATCGTGATTTTCTACAAATGGTACAAGTTTTTCGGGGTTTTGATATACAAGGTCTTGCGAAAGTGTTGTATATAAACGATTAACGCCTTCATTCCAACCAAAATTTTCTTTCAAAGCTGTATTGATGGCTCCTTGCACCTGAAAGTCACAACTCGAAGGTAGATTACATTTAAACGGAATATTGAGATTGTTTTTAGTAAAATACGATTGACTAATCACTGTATTTACGGCCGATTCTCCAAAGAGCAACATATTGGGGTGTTCGTCAAGAATAGCCTTATTACAACGATTCATAAACTCCATATCGTTATAAATATATGTATCAATTCTCCAAGCATCAATATTGAAAAACTCTATTGTCCAGAGTGCGTGTTGGATTAAATATGTTGCCAATAAAGGCTCTTTTTGATTCAAATCGGGTAAAAATGATGTAAACCAACCTTCTTCCGTAATTTTTTTATCATATTTCGAGCCATTTACATCAATCAAAGGTTGGTCTTTATACGATGTATTGGTGTATTTATCCCAATTGTGTAGCCAATTTTTTGAGGGCAAATCCTTCACCAACCAAGCATCTTCGCCAACGTGATTATAAACGGCATCTTGTATAATTTTAATGCCTTTTTTGTGAGCTTCATTAATGAGTTTCTGATAAGCTGTATTTTCACCAAAACGACGGTCCATTTGATACTGGTCCGTAAAATGATAGCCGTTATATGAGCTACGCATCGTGCCGCCTTCATTGGTTTGGTGCGTATTATTTTCAATGATTGGAGTTAGCCAAAGTGCCGTTACACCCAATTCGTTGAAGTAATCAAGATGCTCAATAATACCTTGCAAATCACCTCCATGACGCAACCAAGGACTTTTTCTGTCGACTTGTGTATCAAACATATCATCGAATTTATCGTTTGATTCATCGCCATTAGCAAAACGGTCTGGCATAAGTAAATATACTACATCTGCTTGTGTAACTGCCTGCGGTTTAGCTGTGCGAGTGTGTAATTGGTAATTGACGGTCGTAGATTCTAAACCGTTGGAGAAGATTAGTTGAAGATTTCCTGCTTTTGCTATCTTTGAAATATCCAAATCAACAAAAATGTAATTAGGGTTTTCAACGGTTTGTGTTTTTTTTAGTTTTACACCATTATAGGGCTTCAAACTAACTTTTGCAGTACCAATATTCTTGCCATAAACCAATATTTGTAGGGTTGGGTTTTTCATGCCAATCCACCAATTTGCAGGGTTAATGCGTTGAACATCAGGTTTTTGAGCAAAGGAAACACCCATAAGGCCTAATTGTACAAAAACAAGAAGGAGTAATCGTTTTGTTATTTTCATAAGTGTTAAAGTATTCGTTTCAATGGCAAAATAACACAAACAAAGTATTTTTTCATAAAAAAATACTGTTTAGATTTGAAACTAACTTTAACCTTAGTAAAATGAATAGAAAAATTGCGATTGTCTTTTTGGCAATAAGCCATTTTGCATTAGCTCAAAAATCAACAGAAATGACCAAAGAAAAAGCTCACTTATCTAAAACTGACAAATTAGTAGTTTACCAAATTTACACCCGCCTCTTCGGTAACCTTAAAACGACCAATAAATTTTATGGTACAATCGAAGAAAATGGTTGTGGGAAATTTGATGACATCAACGATAAAGCCCTGCAAGAGCTAAAAAAGTTTGGTGTGTCGCATGTTTGGTTTACAGGTGTGATTGAACACGCAACCATGACTGATTATTCAAAGTTGGGTATTCCGCAAGATAATCCATTGGTAGTGAAAGGAATTGCAGGGTCTCCGTATGCCATAAAAGATTACTATGATGTTGACCCAGATTTGGCGGTTGATGTGAAAAATAGAATGAAAGAGTTTGAGGCTTTGGTGAAGCGTAGCCACGCCAATGGCTTGAAAGTAATCATTGATTGTGTACCGAACCATGTAGCAAGAAGTTATCATTCTGATAAGAAGCCTAATGGAATTAAAGACTTTGGAGAAGATGATGATAAAACTAAAACCTTCGAC
>JAIYBU010000230.1 GCA_027488335.1 Cytophagaceae bacterium | reverse complement strand
CAACGCGTCTACCAATTCCGCCATCCGGGCAAATCGCTTTGGGACTGCAAAGGTAGAATTTAATTTTTCAAATCCAAAGCTCAACCCAAGAATTTTTTAAAATATTTAAAGTTTTTTTGCTATTATTTCTCAGCTAATGCCTTTTTTACTGATAATCAGCAACTTAGCTTTTAAACAAAAAATGGGTTGCCGAAACAACCCGTTTTTCAATAGTAAGAAAACTATTAGCTTTCAGTAAAAATCTTTTTAACTATAGTCTATCGACTATCATCCGTTGACTTAAATTCTAATAATTTCTGCACCAATGGCATTCAAACGTTTGTCAATGTCTTGGTAGCCACGGTCAATTTGTTCGATATTATCAATCGTACTTGTACCATCGGCCGAGAGTGCTGCAATCAATAACGAAACTCCCGCACGAATATCGGGTGATGTCATTCGGATACCACGCAAATTATGCTCACGGTTCAAGCCAATAACGTTTGCACGGTGTGGGTCACATAAAATAATTTGAGCTCCCATTTCAATTAATTTATCAACAAAGAATAAGCGGCTTTCAAACATTTTTTGATGAATCAATACCGCACCTTTGGCTTGAATAGCCGTTACCAAAATAATCGAAATCAAATCGGGTGTAAATCCTGGCCACGGAGCATCATAAATCGTCAGAATCGAGCCATCAATCAAAGAGCTGATTTCGTAATGCGTCTGAGCAGGAATATGAATATCATCGCCACGGAATTCCATCTTGATACCCAATTTCTTGAATACATCAGGAATAATTCCGAGTTCGGCAATCTGACAGTTTTTAATTGTAATCTCTGATTGAGTCATGGCTGCTAAACCAATGAAACTACCAATCTCAATCATATCTGGGAGCATTGTATGCTCACAACCACTCAGTTCTGGCACACCTTCAATCGTAAGTAGATTTGAGCCTACTCCGCTGATTTTTGCCCCCATGCGGTTAAGCATTTTGCACAACTGTTGTAGATATGGCTCACAAGCGGCATTATAAATGGTTGTCGTTCCTTCGGCCATTGCGGCAGCCATTAAAACGTTGGCCGTTCCTGTTACAGAAATTTCGTCCATCCAAACATACGCCCCTTTCATTTTCGAGCCATCTACTGTGTAGAAAGCATCGTTCGGGTCATAGATAAATTCGGCACCAAGTTTCTGAAAACCTGTAAAGTGTGTATCCAACGGACGACGTCCGATTTTATCTCCACCTGGGCGTGGAGCTTTTCCTTTACCAAAACGTGCCAACATCGGCCCTAAAAGCATGATTGAACCACGCAATGAAGCTGCTTTATCTTTATATTCTGCTGTCTCGAAATATTCAAAGTTCACAGCATCTGCTTGAAAACGGTACGAGCCATCGCCTACTTTATTGCGGCTCACCCCCATATCTTCGAGCAATTCCATGAGTTTGTTTACATCACGGATATTCGGAATATTATGAATCGTTACGGGTTCTTTGGTCATCAAAACGGCACACAAAATCTGTAATGCTTCGTTTTTAGCTCCTTGTGGAACAATCTCACCTTTAAGTTTTCGTCCTCCTGTAATTTTAAAAGATGCCATTTTTAAGAGTTATGAGTGCTGAGTTATTAGTTATGAGTTCATTATTTGCTCAAAACTTCTGGTATTTCAACTCAGAACTTAGAACTCAGAACTCAGAACTAAAAAGATTATCTCGGTCTGCGATTATTATTATTTTTGTTATTATTATTTCTGTCGTTGCGGTCATTGTTTGATTTATAACCTCCGCTACCAAAATTTTTATTGCGGTCGTTACCACGATTACGGTTATCACGCTCGCCACCACGATTATCTCTAAACTGATAGTTGTTGCCTCCTTGAGATTGATTCTGTTGCGTACGCTGACGATTGCTACTGCCATCTCTCGGTGATGATTCCATCAAGCCATCACGACGAAGCTCATCAATTTCTTTTTGAAGTTTAAAACCCGATAATTCAAGAATCTGCTGCAAACAATCGGCCGTTTCGATGGTATCTTTGTTCCACACTTGGAAGAAACTCTTCATCAAACGCACCATGTACGAAATAAATGCTTTGCGTTCATCATAATCTTGCGTAATCATGGCTTTTACGACCAATAACTCCAAATTTCGACCATACAAACGGTGCTTCAATTGATGCTGATTATAGGGAACCGTCATTGGTTTTTTACCTAAAATTTCTTTGGGTGGTGGCGGGAATGGACTATCAACATCCAAATCAAAATTGGCAATGATGTAGAGGTCATCCCAAAGTTTTTTTGAATAATCAATTCCTTCACGCATATTTGGATGTATCTGACGCATCAACTCAATCAAAATATGGGCATATTTTGTGCGTTGTTCACGGTCAGGCAGACTTACTATGTAGTCTGTTAATTTCTGAATATTACTTCCGTATTCTTTCACAGGATAATAACGAATGAGTGTATGAGTGTATGAGTGAATGTTGAATAAATTTACTCAAATCACCTTATCTAAATATTTGCTTTCAGAGAGAATTGCTAAGAGCTAATCGCTAAAAGCTAAATGTAATGTAGCAAAAGTAACAAAAAATAACCTTTGGGTTAAATTTTTCTCTAATTTTGAATAAAAAATCCAAAAAAGTATTGCGATGCACTTCAAAAAAGCTGCTTTCTGTCTGATAATCTACGCTTTTCTAAGCGGATGTAGTAAAAAAGTAACCCAACAAATAGTTTCAACGCCCGCTGGCCCTAAACGTGAATTCCGTGGGGTTTGGGTGGCAACGGTTGATAATATAGACTGGCCATCTCGCAAAGGTCTTAGCTCCGAAAGCCAACAACAAGAATTTAGAACCATACTCGACAAACAAAAAAGCTACGGTATGAATGCAGTTTTAGTGCAAGTTCGTGCGGCAGCTGATGCTTTTTACGCCCGTGGAAAAGAACCGTGGTCGGAGTGGCTTTCGGGCGAACAAGGCAAAGCTCCTGAGCCTTACTACGACCCAATGATGTTTATGATTCAGGAAACGCACCAACGAGGTTTGGAGTTTCATGCGTGGCTCAATATGAATCGTGGTGTACATAAGGCATCAAAGAGCATCATGGGTGAACATATAACCAAAACCAAACCCGAATGGTTTTTAACTTATGGTGGTTATAAATTATTCAATTTGGGGATTCCCGAAGTACGAAATTACATAACAGATATTGTGGTGACGATTGTGAAAAATTACGATGTTGATGGCATTCACTTCGACGATTATTTTTATCCATACACCGAACCCAATCAAAAACTTCGTGATGAAGATACTTTCAGGAAATACGGCAGTGGTTTCAAGAATATCGAAGATTGGCGACGCTACAATGTGGATATGGTCGTAAAAAATGTGAGTGAAGCCATTAAACGTGAAAAACCAAAAGTAAAATTTGGCATTAGTCCGTCGGCAGTTTGGCGAAATGCTTCAACTGACCCTATCGGTTCGGCCACGCAGGGCGGGCAACCTTCGTACGATAATCTATATGCCGACACCCGAAAATGGGCGAAAGAAGGCTGGCTCGATTATATCACACCACAGATTTATTTTAGTTTTGAGTTCGAGAAAGTTCCCTATAAAGTAATGACCGATTGGTGGACAAAAAATGCTTTTGGTCGCCATCTTTACATCGGACACGGCGTGTATCGTGTGAAAGCTGGAAGCAAGGAAATTGGTTGGGAAAAAGCCAATCAGATTTCACGTCAGATTAGATATAATCGCACGAAACCACAAATTTCGGGCAGTATATATTTCAGTTCTAAACAATTGATTAACAATGAGTTATCAGTAAATGACTCTCTCAAAAAACTTTATTATTACCCAGCTTTAATGCCTACAATGCCGTGGAAAGATAAAATTCCACCAAACGCTCCGCAAAATGTAAAAATCCGTAAAATTGCTGATTTAGGCGTAGCCATTACATGGGAAGCACCCGCAACTCCCCCCAAAGATGGCGATGCAGTAAATGCGTTTGTGGTCTATCGTTTTGAAGAAAATGAGCAAATAAACCTCGAAAACCCAGCAAAAATCTTACAGATTGTCAGAAATGAAGGAATTTTAAGTTGTACCGATAAAACTTTAAATCAAGAGAAAAGCTATGTCTATGTAGTTACGGCTCTTGACCGCTTACACAATGAAAGTATAATGAGTAATGTAGCGAAGTTGAAATGATTTGTTGGTGTCCTCGGCTCCGCTCGGACACCAACAAATCAAGCAGATAATAAAGCCTTAGTTGCCTAAGCGTAGTCGAAGGCCAACTAAGGCTTTTTCGTACTCCAAAAACTTGCTAAAAGCGAGCCGTTGGTGTTCATGATTGGGCCAAAAAGTGCTGGAGCTATGCCAACTGTAGCGAGTTTTCCCATTGCTTTAGCTAAACCTGAGGCTAATCCTGCATTTTGTAAGCCAACTTCAATGGCTACCGTTCGACAATCTTGTTCGGGTAATTTGAATAATCTTGCCCCCCAATACCCTAAAATAAAACCACCAATATTGTGCAAAAAAGTGGCAAAAACTAAAGCTAAACCAACCGTTTGTAATGATTTCTGACCTGCTGCCGTAATAATTACAATGATTAGAGCAATGCCCGCCATTGAGATAATTGGCAAGACTTTTTGTAGCCACTCGCCTCTTCCTTTGAGTAATTTTGTGAGTAAAAAACCAATTCCTACTGGCACGATTATCATTTTTGAAATATCAAGTGTCATGCTCCAAAAATCAATTTCGATAAACTGACCGCCCAACATTTTCATCAAAAAAGGTGTCATAATTGGTGCCAGAAGCGTTGCAAATGAAGTAATCGTGATGGATAAAGCCACATTGGCTTTGGCAATATACGACATCACATTTGAAGCCAACCCACTTGGAGAACAACCTACTAAAATAACTCCAGCGGCAATTTCGGGTGGGAAATTGAAACTTTTAGCAATAAGAAAACCCAGAAAGGGCATAATCGTAAACTGACAAACCAAACCTACCACAACCGCTTTTGGCATTTTAATTACACCTTGAAAATCTTCATAAGTCATGGTGGTACCCATGCCAAACATAATGACTTGCAACAACGGAATAATTAATTCTTTTAGCTGAAAACCATTGATTTCGGTAAAATATTGCGGAAAGAAATACGCAACAGTAGCCGCAATGATAATACAGAGCGTGTAAGTATAATTTTTCATATAAATTTATAGGGTTGAATAAATAGTCGATAGACGACGGATAATAGTGTATTAAAGTTTTGATTACCAATATATTGCAAAGATAAATTTATCTATCAATGATGAACTAAACAATCTTGTAAATCCATATTCGCCAATTGGCATCTTCTACTTTTGAAAGTAATTTTAAATGCTCCGATGGCTGCTTCACTTCAATGGCTGATAATATATATCCGCACTTTAATTGCTTCAATTTATCGAAATCGTAATCTAAGCGTTCGGTACAACATTTCTGCTTTTTCAGAATACCATCACCCGCAATAACAGCTTCATTATCAAACAAATAGCATCTACTCCCCCACTGCTCAAAATAGTTTTTGATAAATTTATTTTGATTCAATTCAGGCTGAATAATTGCTTGAATTTGATGCTTATACGCCAACGAATAAAGCACCACATAGCCATCAATCGTCGGGATTTGGTTGTATTGGGCAACCGCAGGGTGAAGCCCTATCATTCCGACTCGTTTGTTTGGACTTTCATCTTGCTTTAATACCGTTTTTACTTTCGAGAAAAGGTCTTCGGCATAAAACTCTCGGTACGAAACGTAATCACGTCCATGAATGGTTTTCTTGATATAATCGCCCATCAGTTGATTCGAAAATAAGATAATCAGAACTTGAATACTGCCCAAAGTGACGGCTACTTTTTTGGGTAATTCTCTGATTATCAACACAAAAACACCGAACCACAGAATCGGGTAAAGTGAATAAAAACGGTCGAGTTGAATGGCTTTCAAAATTGGCAACTTCTCTTTCAGCGACTCAAAACCTGCAAAATTCCAAAAACCATCAATTACCGCAATAATTCCGAGAATGACGAGACAAAAAACGATTGTAACAAGTTTTTTTTGCTTGAAAAAGCCATAAATAAAATAGAAAAAAGCGAGAGGTAAAATCAAGTAAGTATGAAAAGACGGAAAGTGATTTTGTCCACCAATGAAAGAGTTTTTGGCAGCTTTTAGGCACTCGGCAAATGTATTTCCTTGCACAAATTCGACCCGATGCGGAATAAATCCAGCAGGCGTTCCGATTTTAAGAATATCTAAAAATAATCGATAATCTACTAAAATGTAGCCAACCGTAAGGATTATCAACGATAAAATTCCTGAACCATATGCAACTTTAGGCCCTTTTTTGAGAGAATTCACTCCCAAATAACCCACCATCATAACTACCATAAATAACCCCGATAGAATCAATGAGGAGTAAAACGGAAACAACAAGAAAATAATCCAATCAATAATATTATTGTATTTTTTCAAGATTCTATTAAAGCTCCAAAAGAGCAATGGCTGCCCAGCAGCACTAAGTCCACCCGAAAACCAAAACGGTAATAAAGCATATGCTAAAGCTACGAAAGGTGCAATTTTGGGCGAGAGTTTGAGCGTATCTTTTGTAAATAAATACATACCAACGAAAGCTGCCAAACTCATCAAAATGACATTGAAATTGTAGGCAACGATTGGCTTAAACCACACAAACAACCACGCAATCAAGCTCCATTCAGAGCCAAATGCAATGCGTGGGGCTTGCATGACGGTTTCGTTGGGTGTATATGAATTTGCTAAAAGTAAATGCTGGTCGGCTAAAGATTTGTACCAAGCAATGTTTGCTTCCAGATTATCATGCACTCTTATTGAGGCATCTTCGCCTAAAAAAACAATAAATGCGAAGAATATCAGAAGTAATAAAAAACTGATAATGAATGACTTACTCAAAAAAAGAGGCATATAATAGAAATTAATAGACTTAATAAGGCCTTATCAATACTTGTTATAACTTACGAATTATAAAACTCACCAATTTTATCAATAATTAATTGCTGTTCGGCCTCAGTTAATTCATAAAACAAAGGCAAACGAACCAAACAGTCAGAATAATAATCGCTTACAGGTAATGAAATGTCTCCCGCTTTCTCTTTATAAAATGGGCTGCTGTGCAACGAAATATAATGAAAAACAGCATAGATTTTATTTTCTTTTAAGAAACTAATCAAGGCATCACGTTGCTCAATCGAATCGGTGAGCAAATAAAACATGTGGGCATTATTGGTAGCGGAACTTGGTATAATTGGCAATTTTATCTTACCAGATTGTTCTAAACTCGCAAATGCTTCGTAGTATTTTTCCCAAATTTGCTTGCGTCTTTCTTGTATTTTTTCAAGATTTTCAAGTTGTGCATATAGATAAGCAGCAACCACTTCTGAAGGCAAAAACGATGAACCAATGTCAACCCAATTATACTTATCGACTTCACCACGCCAAAACGCCGAGCGGTTTGTTCCTTTTTCCCAAATAATTTCGGCACGTTTCTCAAAACGTTCATCGTTAATGACCAACATTCCGCCTTCGCCCGAAATAATATTTTTTGTTTCGTGAAAACTGAATGCCGATAAATGCCCAATGCTTCCCAACGGACGACCCTTATAAAATGAGTCAATTGCTTGGGCGGCATCTTCGATGACGAATAAATTATTGGCTTCCGCAATCGCCATTATTTTGTCCATATCACAAGCAATTCCTGCGTAATGTACAACCACAATTGCTTTAGTTTTGGGCGTAATTAAAGCCGTCAGCTTATCGGAATCAAGGTTGGGGTTTTCGATAGAACTATCGGCAAATACGATTTTTGCACCACGTAATACAAAGGCATTCGCCGTAGAAACAAAAGTATAAGATGGCACAATTACTTCATCGTCCCCCTGAATATCACACAAAATGGCAGCCATTTCGAGGGCATCCGTGCATGAAGTCGTGAGTAAACAACGACGAAAACCGTATTTTTCTTCAAAAAAATGCTGGCATTTTTTAGTAAAAGCACCATTTCCAGAGATTTTGCCTGATTGCACGGCCTCTCCGATGTATTGTAGTTCGTTGCCCGAAAGGTATGGTTTATTAAAAGGAATCACGAGAAAATGAATATTGAATAAGTAAATGAGTGAATGATTTTTATCATTCTGAACGGGCGGCGAACCGCTTCAAAATTATTTCTTTGTTAAAACTACCGCACAACTTGCTCCGAACGACATTCTTGATTTTCGTAGCTGAGCCAATTCCCAACTATGAATCTTATTAAATATCGTAGTAGCCAATTTTGATGGCGTATGATTATCAAATTCAGCATCGAGGGTATTTTTGCGTGTTTTACCAAAAAGTTTGGCGAGGCGAAACGGAATCGCACGCAAAATGCCCATTATTGGTGGTAAATAGGAAAAAATGTAGCTACCGTAGGTAAATTCAAGTCCGCAATCTTTGGCGAGTTTATCAAACATTTCGAGGTTATAACGGCGGTAATGTCCGCTCTCGTCATCTACTTCCGACCAAAGCCATTGATGGGCAGGTACGGTGATATAAATATGCGAGCCTGTTGGCAAATACTGAGCAAGTCCAGTTAAGAATGCTTTATCGTCTTCGATGTGTTCGATTACATCAAAAAGTCCGACGGCATCAATTTGCTTTTCGTCAAACGGAAATTCTTGAAAAAATATATTGTAGGCTTCTTTCACGCCTCTTTTCTTGGCATTTAGGCAACCCGCATAACCTGGTTCAATCAAAAATATTTGTTTTTCGGGGTATTTTTCTGACAAAAATTTTACTTGGAAACCATTTCCTCCACCTATATCAGCAAAGTTTTTGGCAAATTTAAAGCGTTGCGTCAGCGTCAGAATAACATCGTTTCGGTGTTTAAACCAAAAACTGTTATCTTCTACGGCAAAGCAATAGTTGTTTCCCTCTTCGGGATACGACATTTTTTCGGCATGAGAAGCACGCCAAATATCATTTTTATCAAGCACCAACGATGCTGTTTTTATTTCTTCCGAAACGGCCATTATTCAAACAATTCAATTTTACTGCAAATATTGTCTATTTTGATGATTAACTTTGCAAATTGCACGCCAATTATTTTATACCACCATTAAAAGATTGGTAAGATGGACAGGCTTGTATTTGTATCCGTTGTCAGTGTCTTCACTGATAATTTACATAAATAACGTATTTAAAGCTACTCAACAAAAAACAACTCAGAAAGTTGTTGTACAATTAATTCGATGAATGTTATAAAAAAGCAGGCTTTTCTTGGCACTATTTTCTCTTATGGAGGAGTATTGGTTGGTTTTGTTACACAGTTTTTTCTGATTGGAAATTACCTTGAACCCGCACAAAATGGACTTTTAGCCGTTTTACTTTCCTATATGTATGTGTTGGTGCAATTGTCATCTTTGGGTTTCAATGCGGCAGGAAGTCGTTTTTTTCCGCATTTTAGAAATGCTAAAAACGGGCATAATGGGTATCTTTTTTTAGGACTTTCGGTCGGAATTGTTGGTTTTATTACTACGACTATCGGCCTGATTTTGCTCAAGAATACCATCTTCCAAAATGAAGAAAACTCTACACTTTTTGCCGATAACTTCTATTTTTTATTACCACTTACATTTGCTACACTTCTTTTTAATTTACTCGATAACTACGCCAAAAACCTTTACGATACTGTCACAGGTACATTCTTAGCTCAGTTTCTGCAACGATTACTTCAATTAGTGGCTATTTTATTTATTGTCTTTCAAATAGTTGATTTTCAACAGTTTATGTACCTGTGGGTGTTTTCGGTATCGTTTTATGTAGTGCCGATGCTCTGGAAAGCAAGTAAATTAGATGGTTTTTCGTTGAAACCAAATTTTTCGGTAATGACTCCTGCCTTTAGCAAAGAATTTGGTTTTTATAGTTTCCTAACAATTCTGACGGGTTTTTCGTCGATGGTGATTTTATATATTGATAAAATCATGCTGGCAGGTATTACAACATTCTCCGAAACTGGTATTTATAACACGGCATCGTTTTTTGGTAGTGTCATGGGAATGTCGCTTTTGGCGGTCAATAAAGCTGCACAGCCATTGATTGCAGACTCTTTTGCAAAAAGTGATTTGGAAAATATCCGTAAAATATATCAGAAAAGTTGCACCACCGCCTTGATTGTTGGATGTTGGATTTTTCTGGGAATTTACCTCAATATTGATAATCTTTTTCTTTTCCTTAAACCCGAATATGCGGCAGGAAAAATGGTAGTTATTATTATTTGTCTCGGAAAACTTTTCGATTTAGCAACGGGGCTAAACGGCACTATTCTGACGCTCTCGAAATACTATATCTACGACACCTACATAATGGTTGGGTTAATAATTATTACGGTTTCGCTCAACTATTTTTTGATACCCATTTACGGCATGAATGGTGCGGCCATTGCCTTGGCATTTGCTACTGTTTATTATAATTTAGCTCGATATTTAGTAGTTTTATTCAAGCTCGGAATGCAACCTTTTACCTTTGACTTGGTAAAAGTTATGATTATAGCATTTGTTTCATGGCTGATTATCAGATTTTTACCTGAATTGGGAGGTAATAAATTGATGTCAATCGTAGATATAGGTTATCGTTCGGCGGCTCTTACGGTGTTGTATGGAGTAATTATTTATTGGAGTAATATTTCGCCCGAATTGAACGGTGCCATGAAGAATTCATGGCTAAAAATAGCTAAGTCTTTCTGAGTAAGATATTAAAAAAACCGTGGGATATCATTAAGATTTGCCACGATTCATCCACAAAAAAAAAGATTATTTTTTAGCCAAGGTATAGACTTTTCCATTTCCATAGTTCAAGATATAAATCTCTCCATTGGCGTCTTGTCCGAAAGCTGAAACGGTGCTTACATTCACAATATCATCGCTTTTTATTACGGCTTTACCATCGTAAGTTAAAGCCCAGATTTTTCCACTCACATAATCGCCACAAAAATATTTTCCTACCAAATCGGCATATTTTTTACCTCTATAAACAATTCCACCTGTGACCGAACGTCCATCGTTACCTTGCTGATATTCCCACACTGGAGCAATCAAATCTGTTCGTGAGCAATCGCCCGAATAACACAAAGTTCCCTCTTTTACTTTCCAACCATAATTTCCACCCTTTGTAATTACATCAATTTCTTCTACTTTATTTTGGCCAACATCACCAGTCCATAAATCTTTCGTAACCGAATCGAAACTAAAACGCCACGGATTTCTTAGACCATACGCATAGATTTCTTCTCTAAAGCCCTGTGTATTGGCCGTAAATGGATTGTCCTTCGGAATCCCATAATTGCCTTTTTCGGTAGCATTTACATCAACTCTTAGTATTTTACCCAGTAAACTGGCTCTATTTTGAGCATAGTTTTGAGGGTCGCCACCACTTCCGCCATCGCCAGTAGCTACATATAAATAACCATCTGGACCAAAGGCAATTTGTCCACCATTATGATTAGTATAAGGCTGGTCGAAAGTAAACAAAATGACTTCGCTATTAGGGTCAGCAGTTTGACCACTGACTTTAAATCTCGAAATCACGGTCTGACGACTTGGAGAAGTACGGGTATAATTTACAAAAAAGTAGCCATTTGTTTTAAAATTTGGGTGGAAAGTTAATCCCAATAATCCCATTTCTCCGCCAGAAGCCACTCGACTGACAATATCTAAAAAAACAGACTTTGTTTCTGTGTTGGCATTGTTTTCAAAAACCTGAATTATACCTCTTTGCTCAACCACAAAGAGACGATTTGTGCCATCGTTGGCGTGTGTAAAATCAACGGGAGAACTAAAAGACAACTTTGGAAAAGCCTCAACTGACTGATAAGAAACAGTTACTGGAGGAATTGTCGGAGTCGTTGGTGTGGCAGTCACAGGTGCATCTTCAGCCTCTTTACATCGAAAGACTAATAAAGAAGTGAAACCGCAAAGTCCAAGAATTACAAAAGTTTTTTTCATTAGATTGCTTGATTTATGAGTATATAACGACAAAAACGCCTACAAGTTTTATCAACCATTAGTATAAAACTATTCTTCGTATCGACGATACCTAAATGATTTTTCATAAAAAATCACGTAATTCGCACTCTATTTATTAACCAATTTCTTTTTCGCTTGAAAATTCTACTTATCAATACCGATGATGCTATGGGTGGAGCTGCCATCGCTTGCTTGCGATTACTTAATACCCTCAATCAAACCGAAGGCATAAAAGCAACCATGTTGGTACAAGAGAAAAAGCGAGATAACCCCAACGTAAAAGCGATTGCTGAAACTTGGCTACAAAAAAAGCTGGCTTTTGAACGATTCGTAAGAGAGCGACTCTACTTCAAATTTCAAGAAAAAGACAAAGAAATTCGCTTTGCATTTTCGCCTGCAAATTCGGGTATTGATATTTCAGAGCATCCGCTTGTGAAAGAAGCAGATATTATTCATCTACATTGGATAAACTTTGGCTTTTTATCACTAAAATCGCTCGAAAAACTATTTAAACTTAATAAACCAATCGTTTGGACACTCCACGATATGTGGGCTTTCACAGGTGGCTGTCACCACAGTGGCGACTGTGAAAACTACCAGATTTCTTGCGGAAATTGTGTCCAATATCTAAAAACCCCATCATCGACCGATTTATCAAATAAAGTTTGGCAACGGAAAAATTCAATTTTTGATTATTCCCTTCGCCTTCGCTCAGGGAACGATACTGTAATAGTAGGATGTAGCCAATGGCTAAGTAACAGAGCAAAAAAAAGTAGTTTATTGAAAGATTTTACGGTGAAAGCAATTCCAAATCCTTTGGATATCAATCTTTTTTTGCCACAAAATAAAGCAGAAGCAAGAACAAAATTAGGGTTGCCGATTGATAAAAAACTTATTCTTTTCGTAGCCGCAAAGGTTTCTGTTATTTGGAAGGGATTTAGTTATTTTCAAGCATCTTTGGAAATTTTAAAAGCACAAAACTCTCATAATCAAGAGATTGAATTAGTAGTTTTGGGCGAAAGTGATGCCGAAATGATTGAAAAGCTACCTTTCAAAGCTCATGCTTTAGGCAGAGTTTCTGATACCAATCAAATAGTTTCGATTTACTCGGCGGCCGATGTTTTTGTTACTTCTTCCATTCAAGAAAACTTACCCAATACCATCATGGAAGCAATGGCCTGTGGCACGCCTGCCGTAGGTTTTGAAGTTGGCGGGATTCCCGAAATGATTGAAAATTACAAAAATGGTTTCTTAGCAAAATACAAATCGGCAGAAAGTTTGGCAGAAGGTATGAAATGGATTTTATTTGAAGCAAACCACAAAGACTTATCAAATAACGCCCGCCAAAAAGTGCTGGATAATTATTCTGAAAAAGTAGTAATTGAGCAGTATTTGGGGGTTTATCGAAATTTGGTAGCACAAGTCTCCTGACTTGTGCTTGATGCTAAACAAGTTAGGAAACTTATTTTACAAAATCAGCAATTTCTTCGTAGGCTTTCAGCACATTTCGCTGTAAATCAGTATTCAATTTTTGTGCATTTTGTTTCTTTTTCCCTAAATCCTCGGTCGTCAAACTACTCAAATACTTTCTAATCTGTTCGCCCAAACCCGCATCTTCTCGAATCAGCCAAGCTGCCTCTTGTAGCATATCCCAATTATCGCTTTCTTGGCTTCCACAAAACAAAATTGCACCACCAGCCGCTACCGCACTCACAGCCTTCGACGGAATCATCAAATGCGTATATTTTGTCAGTAAACTCACCAAATGCACATCCAAATAATTAAGTTGACTTCGTGGTACATTTGGCAAAACAGTAATTCCTTCATAGTTTTTAGCAAAATCAAGCACAATTTGAGCTTTTTTGCCGTAAAGTGCTAAAACTAAATGATGCTTTTCGGGGTCGAAAGCCTTGATAAACTCTATCAGAAAATTTTCATTATGAGCATCATTCAAATTTCCACAATAACCAAAATAGATTTTATTATCCGCCTTTCGCCAAGCAGGAAGCTGGGTTTCATAAGTCTGATGAAATATAACACCACAGGGAAGAATAGTTGTATCTAATTTATGGGTAGATTTGCTACGATACTTTTCTTGAATAACCTCCGCCTGTTTTTGCCCCAAAGCAATTAATTTATTGGGCAGTTTTTTATACGTTTTCCTTAAAAACCATTGATAGATAGGATTTTTTTCGGTAATCATGCCAATTGCTACGAAAGCTTCAGGAAATAAATCCATCGACCATAACGCCCATTTTCGTTCGGGCGGCGTTCCGCTGGGCGGCATCCCGCTCTTGAGCAACAACGAAGCCCAAAACGGCAATAGCGGCGGACTCGTCATTACAATGATTGCCGCATTTTTATCAATATTTTTCGCTTTTCTGATTAACATAAAACCATCCAGAAAACCCGCCACTTGCTTCAGAATTTTACTTTGGCCGTCATAAAGTGTTTGCAAAGTATGTAATTTGCCCACAGGTTCTCGTTTAGCACCTCCGCCATCATCGTTTCCTTCAATATTGACGATATGTACTTCAGTTTGATGTTTTTCTATGAGGTACTTCGCCAAATCCCATGCAGATTCGCCCGTAATTCCAGGGTTTGGTGGATAATGGCGATTGACTATGATTACTTTTCGGCTCATTCAACTTGGCTCTGATATTTATACCCTCTCGCAAGGTCTAATCTTAATAAGAGTCCAAAATTATAACTTATTCCTTTCAAATACTGCTTATCGCTGTCTATTTTACTTCCTTTTTGAAAATACTCAATATCAGAATAGATAATGCCTTTTGGTGCAAAATTCATTCTACCAAAAAGACTTATATAAAACCCATTAGCTACCTTGCCTTGCAATTCGGTCTGTAACTCAAATAATGCCCTACCTTTAGGTGTTATAAACGAGTGAATTATCAAACTATCTTGGCGTGAAGCCGATACAAATTTTTTCTTGGAAATTTGCTTCTCCTTAGCATTTGTACCCAGCAAAACGCCAGCCCCCACGTAAAGAGCAGTTGTTTTTGTGATGGCATCGAGAGTCAAGACTTTATACTTAAAACGTAGCGGAATTGTATGCAAAATGGTGCCTTCACGATAAGGTGCAATTCTACTCGAATTAACCGATTGAATATAATAAACGGGATTTTTCAGATACCCCGTTTCCACCGCCCATTTATTATCTAAATTATAGCCTACTGACGCTCCCCACAAAAATTCATTATTATTTTTTGCACCAATCAGATTACCCAAAGTACCGTTTAAACCAGAATAGTTTAGTTTAAAACCACCATCAATACCCAAATACAAGCTCATTGCTTTACGGTCAAGGTTAGGATAAGAATTATTTCTTACATCTAAGCGTTTAGTTGGTGGTTTATAGTATTCTTCATCATCCTGAGCCTTTAGCTCAGTGAAAATACTTATTATCAATAACAAAAGTAAAAATATAGATTTCATCATTCTGTAAATATTTCCAAAAGTACTAACAAAGACGACACTCAGAAACGAAAAGTTGTCAACCAAACAATATGAGATTTTATTTAGCAAAGAAAAAATATAACTTTTCAATGTTTTTTTAATAAATAACGAAAGAATCATGGTAGAATTTCGTGATGAAAGCGAAAAGAAAATTTATATTTGTAAAAGATTCTCAAAAAGCCTCTTATAAATGTTCGAGCCGCAAAAAATGGGTAAATCTACTCATTTGCTCAAACGCCCATTCACTATAATATTCATTATTGAATGAAAACCTTAGACACTTACGATTTTTCGGGTAAAAAAGCCCTCATCAGAGTAGATTTTAACGTACCTCTTAATGATAAGTACGAAATTACAGATGATACTCGTATCACTGCCACGATTCCGACAATCAAGAAAATCTTGAAAGACGGTGGTTCATGTATCTTAATGTCGCACTTGGGCCGCCCGAAAGACGGTCCAACCGAAAAATACTCTCTTAAACACTTAGTAAATCCGCTTTCAGTAATTTTGGGCTTACAAGTAAAATTTGCAGATGATTGCATCGGAGCATCGGCCGTCGAGCAAGCTGCCAGCCTTAACGCAGGTGAAGTTCTTTTGCTCGAAAATCTTCGTTTTTATAAAGAAGAAGAAAAAGGAAATGTTGAATTTGCTGAAAAATTATCGAAACTCGGTAATGTTTGGGTAAATGATGCTTTCGGAACTGCCCACCGAGCTCATGCTTCTACGGCTATCATTGGTCAATTCTTCGCCGACCGCGTTTGTGGCTATGTAATGCAAGCCGAAGTAGATAATGCAGAGAAAATCTTAAATAACGCCGAGCGTCCGTTTACGGCAATCATGGGTGGAGCGAAAATCTCTGACAAAATCTTATTGATTGAACGTTTGTTGGATAAAGTTGACAACCTCATCATCGGTGGCGGTATGACTTATACTTTTACAAAAGCACAAGGTGGTTCAATCGGAAAGTCTCTTTTAGAAGCCGATAAAATGCCACTTGCTTTAGAATTGATTGAAAAAGCTAAAGCAAAAGGCGTAAATCTTATTATGCCACTCGATAATGTTTGTGGTGATAAATTCTCGAACGATGCCAACCGAATGACCGTAGCAACTGGACAAATTGGCGACGAATGGGAAGGATTCGATATTGGCCCTGAATCAATAAAACTTTTCACTGAAACTGTATTAAAATCAAAGACTATTCTTTGGAATGGCCCAATGGGAGTATTTGAATTTCCGAATTTTGCAGTTGGTACAAACGCTATCGCTGAGGCAGTAGTAAAAGCAACCGAAGAAAACGGTGCGTTCTCACTTATTGGTGGTGGAGATTCGGCTTCCGCTATCAACAATGCAGGTTTCGGCGACCGTGTTTCTTACGTTTCGACAGGGGGCGGTGCATTGCTCGAATATATGGAAGGTAAAATTTTACCAGGTGTAGCGGCTCTTGCGTAAGTAGTCAACAGTTTTCAGGCAACAGCCCATAATAGTGCTATAAACAAAAAATCCCCGTTCTTGAACGGGGATTTTTTGTTTATAGATATTAGATAAGGAAATAATTTTGAACACTTACCAAAGTTTAACGTTGGTAAAATACAGACCGATAGCCACCGCTACAGTCAGTCCGCTGATTAATAATACTTCAGCGTACTT
>JAIYBU010000179.1 GCA_027488335.1 Cytophagaceae bacterium | reverse complement strand
AATAAGGTACAAATATCCTTAAAAATTGCTTGATTCATAAATTTACTGACCAATCGCCAAGCCTGTGAAGGAATCGTGCGACCTGCCGCCCAGCGTTCATGTGCTAAATAGGAAATCGAATTGGCTAATTCCTGATTTGCTCGTTCATTTAAACCTTGAATGTGATGAATCGGTTTGTCATTGAAAATACACTTCAAAACCAACTGATTCCACGCCAGTTCAGAGAAACATTGCTTCGGAAATGGATTTTGAAAAGCAATTGCATCGAAAACCAAACCAATATTTGAACGCACGGCATCAGTGGCACGCAACATCCAATAATCAGAAAACGCAAAAAAAGGTAGGGCTGAAATCAGTGCAACCGCCTCATTGTTTTCGGCAGTTTCAAAGAGTGTGTCAAGTGCCTTAGTGTAAGAATCTTTGTCTGAACTATCCAATCGTGAGAGTAAATACACTCGCACCAGTTTATCTAACGTCCAACCGTTGATATCCACATTATTAATACTTTCAGCAGAAGAAATGGAAGTTTTACTAATAAATCTGGGCGTGGCTACAAAGGCAGTTTGTAGCAATTGTGAATGGCCATTTTCTTTGCTTACCACCCAATTTATTTCCTTGGGTGAAGCATATTCTTTTATTTTTTTGAATAATTGTTCTGAAAAACTCATTGTTTGGTTAGGTGAAATAACGATTAAAATAATCGTAAATATGCAATAATGATTTTAATCTTACTATGAGATAAATCACTTTCCGATACAAAACTTACTAAAAATATTGGCCAATAAATCTTCGGAAGAAATTGCCCCTGTAATTTCCCCCAAATGATGCAACGAAAGTCGAATATCTTGGGCCAAAAAATCGCCTGTTATGCCCAAATCTAAACCGTTTAATACTTCACTTAATGCTTCGTTGGCTTTTACGAGGTGTTCATAATGACGTAAATTTGTCAGCATCGTATCAGCTTGTTTTTTTGTTTTTGCTTTCGCTACGATTGCTGCTTTAAGCTCATCAATACCGATGTTGTTTTTAGCGGAAATTCCTAAACCGATAGTATTTTCATCTTTTCGCACCAAATCTATTTTATTTCTCACTCGAATTATCTTATCTTCCGTAAATTCTGAAATAAAATCTTCACTCGAAGCCTGATTATCCGATAATAAAAGTACAATCTCAGCTCTACGCATGGCATCTTTTGAGCGTTCGATACCAATGGATTCAACCACATCTTTTGTTTCTCGGATTCCTGCTGTATCAATAAATCGGAACTTAATTCCGTCAATGAACAATACATCTTCAATCACATCACGAGTCGTACCTGCAATTTCAGTTACAATGGCTCTTTCTTCATTCAAAAGTATGTTCAACAACGTCGATTTTCCAGCATTGGGCGGCCCAATAATTGCCACAGGAAGGCCCTCCTTTATCACATTTCCAGCATCGAAAGAATCTATTAAATTTTTCAGAAAATTTTGAATTTTCAATATTAAAGATTTTAAATCGTCTCTTTCAGCAAATTCTACGTCTTCTTCACCAAAATCTAACTCTAATTCAACCAAACTCGCAAAATGAATCAATTCTTCACGCAAAGCCTTCAATTGATTCGAGAAACCTCCACGCATTAAGTTCATAGCCGTTTTATGGGCTGCTTCCGAGTCGGCGGCAATCAAATCGGCTACTGCTTCAGCTTGCACTAAGTCGAATTGACCGTTCAAGAAAGCACGTTGCGTAAATTCTCCTGCTTGAGCCATTCGGCAACCGTTTTGCAGCAAAAGTTTCAAGATATACCTTATTATATAGTCGCTACCGTGACACGAAATTTCTACGACATCTTCTTTCGTAAAACTTTTAGGTGTTTTAAAAACGGCTATCAAAACCTCATCGACAATCACACCACCATCTCGAATCGTTCCGAAATGAATCGTATGCGAGTCAACCTTAGTTAAGTCTTTTCCTTTGAAAATCTTATTGACAATCTCAAATGTACGCTCCCCCGAAACACGAATAACTCCAATCGCTCCGATACCTTGAGGGGTTGACAACGCACAAATTGTTTCTAATTGAATCATTTATTGTAGTAAAATAAATCTTTTCTAATCTTTGATTAATCAATCTTACAAATCCTGTAAATCTTTTAATCGTGGTTTTAATTACTTAATTTTGCAAATCTACCAACTAAAATCTTAAAATCAGTGATTGTAGATAATCAGTCGATAATTTATTTAAAACAATCGACTTACAACCCTGTACTTTCGACCTCTGAAATATGTTAAAAGCAAAAACTCTGTGGTATCTCAATGCAATCTTATTGGTGGTTGCACTCTTCATTACTTATCAAATTTGGTTCGCTCCACACAAAGATGCTTGGAATTTTGTACCAGAAAGTGCTTTTTTGGTTGTCGAAAGTTCCGAAATCCAACAATCGCTTCATTCCAAAACTGACCCAACTCAACTTGCCGATATTCCATTTTTTTATGATGCGTTGGCTCAATTAAAAAAAGTAGGCGAAAGTATTGATAATGAAGAAATTACCAAAAAGTTTTTTGAAAAGAAACTCATTACTTATTCGCTTCACCGAGAAAACAAGAAAAACCTCGAATACATTATATACATTCCTGCGGGGAATTTCGGTGATGATACTTTTCTGAATAATCTTTTAGTACCAGATGCTACCAAACGAAAAGTTTACGGTCGTAATTACAAAGGTCTGCGTATCAACGAATTATACGATATAAACAGTCGCCCACTTTTTAATTTTTTTATACATGATGATTTTTTGATTTGTAGTGCTTCAAAGGTTTTGCTCGAAGAAGTAGCCAACCGACTCAAGTCGGGTGTGTCAATCGAACGCGTGCCATTTAAGGAAAGCCGAAAAGGAACCGCCCATATTTATTTCAAAAGTAAGAGTTTACAAGATGTGGCTGATATTCTTCCATCACAATTATCCCCAAATTTGATTGAGTTTTTTGGAAATATTACGCCACGTAACCCCGATATCGTTTTCGAGAAACAGAAGATTCCAAATATTATTTCGGCATATATTTACTCAAAAGGTACGAATGCCATTCCGTTTCTGGGTATTTTTGCTCGCCAGAAACCACAACCTTTTGTTTGTACAGACTTGATTCCTGAAAATACTGCTATCACGATTCGTCTGAGCTTCAAGAATAAACTTTTATTGGCACAAGATTTTAACACTTATTTGAAAAACGAAGAACCCGAACTCATAGCCGAAAAAGATAGTGTTAATCGTTTGCTCAATGCTAATCTTAACAGCTTTTATTCGATTCTGAAAGATGAAATAGTTTTGTGCGAAATGGAAACTTCGTCGGATGAACCATCGAAGAAAGTCTTGCTCATCAAAACGGAAGATTCGGCCGAAGCGCTCAATTTATTTGATGATTTGGCTACCAACGCCGAGAAAATCTCCAGCTACTTCAAAGCAAAGCCATTTACGTATCTCAATAATTACGTACGAAAAATTGATGTCAGCCAATTACCTGCCATGTTGTTTGGTTCGGTTTTCAAAGGTTTTTCGGATTGCTATTATACTCAAAAAGACGATTATATCATTTTGGCAAGCGATGACGATGCTATGCGTGAATACCTCAATAATCTAAATACAGCTCAAACGTGGGCAAAATCGAGTATTTATCGAAACTTTATTGAAAAACTTAGTCCACAGTCGCAAGTAACAGCCATAATCAGCCCGCAGCGAGTGTGGAACAATATTTATTATTCGTTACCGAAAAAATGGCAAGCATCTACGCTCAAGCATGAAGTTAGAGTCAAAGATTTGCGTTTCATAGCCATCGAAAATTTTGTAATTAATAGTACTTTCGGTACTAAGTTTTTAATAGAAAAAGTCCCGCAAACGCAAAAGGCAGCTGTTGTCAATAAATTGTTTTTACAAGATAGTTTGGTCGTAAAGAGTCCTTTACTTGGAATTCCTACGATTATAAGAAATTCAATTAATGCTGCCGAAGAAATCATCATTCAACAAGAAGATAACCAACTCAAATTAGTATCGAATACTGCCAAAGAAATAAATACTATTCCGCTCGGACAGTCAATAAATACGAATTACTTATTGCCAACTGATTACTTCCAAGATGGACTTTTACATTATCTGACCACCACGCCAAGCGATTTAGTGGTTCTAAGCCGCGATAATATACAGGGAATATTGGCAAGTTCTCCTGAATTATCGCTCGATGGCGGAGTGAAGGCCTTAGCCGCCAACGAAACGAAAATTTATGTTGTGGATGCCTCGGGAGCGATATATATCATCAATGAAGAAACCCAAAAAGTAAGTAAAGTAAAAACACCAACGCAACTCGGTAGTATTACTCAGATTCAACCAGTTAAGTATAAAAACAATGCTTATTTGGCCGTATTACAAAAAGATGGAACGCTCAATGTTTTCTACGAACAAGGAGCAAGCCTGAGTGGTTTCCCGAAAGTGCCACTAACAGCTCGTCCAATAGGTATGATTTTAGAAGAAGATGGCAATAAAAACTCAGTCATTACTTTACTTTCAGAAATTGGCGAAATCAAGAAAGTCGATATGCTTGGCAATAGTATAACTAATGCCAATATCCAATTAGAACGTCCCGATAAAGGAACGGTGTTTGAGTTGTTGTTTGACCAAAATCGTAAAGATTGGTTAGTGGTGCGTCGTACATCTACGTCGATGGTAATTTTTAATAAACAAGGTGCATCAGTCATAAAAATTGAAAGCACTAACTTTATGAAATCACAACTGAAATATTTCGATTTAGGCAATGACCTGCGAGTAATTTCAATTTTCGACGGAAAGAATAATACATTCTTTGACCTAAAAGGGAAAACAATCGGCGACAAACCATTACCAGCCAGTGCATTACCCGCACTTTCGTATGCCGAAGCCTATAATAAATTATATATCTATAATCCCAACAAAATCAAATTTGAGGTTTGGACGGTGAAGTTGAAATAAAAAATAAATATTTCAAGTAAACATTTGCATCTAAAGAATAAAACTTCTACCTTTGCACTCTCATTAAGAAACGGAGTATTACTTCTCTGGTCAAATGAAGTCCCAGCTCATGCGGGAAACCAGTTTGACTATTGACCTGTTGAGTCACAGAGCTTGTCTCTAACACTCATTTGAAACGGTCTCCGAAAGCTTTTGAACATTTACAGGAATCATTGCAAGGTAACAAGGAATTATCCTGCACCTATTTGGTCCTTACCACACGTGGTTTGCAATGCAAAGTTTAAGTTGGCAGTAGTCAACCTCTGAAAAAAGTAAATAAATTATTGACTTTAACTTGTAATCGTGCAATATTTTCACGAATTTTGCACCCCAGTTTACGTTGAACTGGTGAAAAGATGAAAGTTTAGGTTAAATTAGCAAATAAAGCGTAAAATACCATGTCTGGAATTATTGGAAAGAAGGTTGGAATGACAACTATCTTCAACGCAGAAGGTCAAGCAGTACCATGTACTTTGATAGAAGCAGGCCCATGCGTTGTTACTCAAGTTCGTACCGAAGATAAAGATGGCTATGCAGCTATTCAATTAGGTTACGGAGAAAAGAAAGAAAAAAACACAAGTCGTTCGCTTGTAGGTCATTTTAAGAAAGCAGGTACAACACCTAAGCGTAAATTAGTAGAGTTTAAAGAATTCGAAAAAGAATACAGTCTTGGCGAAACAATTCGTGTAGAAGATGTTTTTGCAGAGGGAGATTTCTTAGACGTAAGCGGAAACTCGAAAGGACGTGGTTTTCAAGGGGTTGTTAAGCGTCACGGTTTTGCTGGGGTAGGTGGTCAAACACACGGTCAGCACAACAGAGGTCGTCACCCTGGTTCGATTGGTGCTTGTTCGTTCCCATCACGTGTATTTAAAGGTGTTCGTATGGGTGGTCGTATGGGAAATACTCGTACTACAATCCAAAACTTGAGAGTATTAAAAGTACTTACAGAGCAAAACTTAATCGTAGTGAATGGTTCAATCCCTGGAGCGAAAAATTCTTACATTACATTACATAAATAAGATAACCCCCAGCCCTTTAAGGGGTGTTATAGAAAAGGCTCCCATTAGGGCAGGAGCTATTGAGGTCGAAACTGAACGACACCGAAAAAATACAGTACTAATCAAATGAATTTATCAGTATTAAGCAAAGACGGAAAAGACACGGGTCGCACAGTTACATTGGCTGACAGTGTTTTCGGTATCGAGCCAAACCAACACGTAGTTTACTTAGATGTAAAACACTATTTGGCTAATCAACGTCAAGGAACGCACAAAGCAAAGCAAAGAGCTGAGATTAATCGTTCTACTAAGAAAATCGTT
>JAIYBU010000001.1 GCA_027488335.1 Cytophagaceae bacterium | reverse complement strand
GGGGTGAGAGTATGTCAAAACTCCACTTTCCAGAATATATACTTTATCAGCCAATAATGCTGTTTGTGTGCGGTGAGTGATAAAAATTACAGCCATTTCATCTTTTATGTTTTTCAATATCTGTAAAGCAAACGCTTCGGTGCGTTTGTCCATCCCAGATGTAAATTCATCTAAAAATAGCACTTGCGGTTTTTGATAGATAGCTCTTGCCAGTGCAACCAACTGCTGCTGTCCACCCGAAAGATTTACTCCTTCTTCACCAATAATTGTCAAATATCCCTGTGGGAGTGAAGAGAAATAGTTGTCAAAACCCATCTTTTGGCAAACGTCCATTACTTGTTGGTATTCTTCTTGCACATTGCCTAAGCAAATATTATCAAGTAATGTTCCGTTGAAAATCTTTATCTGTTGAGGTACAACAGCTATAATATTACGCCATTGTTCGGTTGATAATTCGTCCCATTGATAATTTTTCTGGCTTGTTTTGACAGTTATTTGTCCACTTTCTGGTTGATAAAACTTCTGTAAAATTTGCATCAAGATACTTTTTCCAGAACCAACTTCACCTTTACTGACTTTAATCGAAATATCTTTGAGCAATTGAGGACGACCCGCAAAGCGAAAAGTTAGGTTTTTGATATTAATTGATTTAAAATCAAGTTTTTCTGCCTCTTCTTGTTTTTCATATTCTGGTTTTAAGCTGGCAAATTCAAACATGCGGTCGAAAGCAACTTTGGCTTGTTGCAGTTGAATGTTGGTAGCAGAAAGTCGAGCGATTGCTCCAAATAGTCCACTCGAAATACCTATGATTGCCATCATTTCGCCAACTAAAATTTGTTTGTGCAGCACCATATATGAACCAAATATTGGTGCATAACTTAGAGCCGAGCATCACAGGAGGTAATTTTACTAAACAAATCATTAATGTTTTAGAAAAAATTGAAGATGAACATATAGCCAAACTCACCAGCGATTTAAAAGAAATTGAAATATTAATTGAAAAGTTAGACCAAAAGAAATTTGTTCAACTGTCTGATTATCAGGAGATTAGAGAGAAGATAAAAGCTTTAAATAGCCCTTTTGAAGAAAATAAACTTTTTCAAACTGATTTGTTTAATACAAATCTTGAAAGAGAAATTGATTCAAATTGGAAAAAAGATATTGAAGATGGACTCACGATTTTAAACCGACTTTCATCAAAAAAAGAAAGAAAAAATTTAAAGAATTTTGCAAAAAGGTTTTCTGCTCGCTACGAAGAACAAGAAAGGTCCTTGCTCGAAGTTTTAGATGCAGAAACAGGTATTGGTTATCTTGAAAATAGCAATAATAATGGACTAAGCCCTTTGATTGAAAACTTGAAATTGCCTGATAATCAGCAAGATAAAAACGTTTCATGGAATAGCATCGAAAACTTTCTCTTTAAAAAACTCAAAATATCCAACGAACAAAAACAATTTTCAATCGAAATAAACGAAGAGGATTTAAAAGACTTACCCGAGGCCGATTGGTCAGATTTACCACCTTCGCTGTCTGTAATGTTTCGTGTAGTAGAAAGCGAAAAACAAGGCAAACGAATACTTTTAGAAAATTGTGGTAGCTCAAGCAGTATCAATTTACTTGGAAGATTTGCTCATGGAAATGATGAGATTTCGGCAATATCCAAAGAAATTGCCGAAATAGAACAAAACGAAAACCCTGACATCATTTTTGCCGAAATTATTCATTTACCCGAAAGCCGAACTGGAAATATCTTACTCCACCCAGTTTTTAGAAAATATGAAATTCCTTTTCTTGGAAAATCTTCTTTACCCATCGAAAATCAAATTTTATTACAAGATTTATACATTTCAGTAAAAAGTGGAAAGATAATTTTGCGTTCAAAAAGACTCAATAAAATCGTTATTCCACGCCTCAGCAATGCTCATAATTACAGCTATAACGCCCTGCCAGTTTATCAGTTTTTGTGTGATTTGCAGCACCAAAATCTCCGCACAAGGTTTGGCTTTCAGTGGGGAGCAATGGCCGATAAATTCAAGTTTTTACCAAGAATCACCTATAAAAATGTTATTTTAGAACCAGCCACCTGGAATTTAACGAAAACAGATATAACTTCTCTCTCATTTGGAATGGGGGCAGGGGTGGGGTTGAATTTTCCTCGTTTCATGCTTCTTGTCGATGGAGATAATGAGCTTCTGATAGATTGGCAAAATCCATTGAGTATTGAGGCATTCAATGATGCCACAAAGAATCGAGATGGTTTTCAATTGAAAGAGTTTTTGCACGAAAAAGCTGACGAAGTTATCAAAAACAAGCAAAAAGAAGGCTTTATTAACCAGTTTATAGCTTTATTAGTTCGAGAGAAAAGTGTTTATCAATTTCCGAAAATAAAGAAACAAGAACATAAAATCCAACGAAATTTTTCCATCGGTTCGGAATGGCTTTATTTTAAATTGTATGGTGGTGTGAAAGTCGCTGATAAAATTTTGCTCGAAAACATCAAACCTTTGGTTGAAGAACTGTTGCAAAAAAAACTAATAGACTATTGGTTTTTTATTCGTTACTCTGACCCCGACAATCATCTAAGAGTTCGTTTTCATTTGCCCGATACTTCAAAAATTGGTGAAGTGATTCAGCTATTCCATCAATTCATCCGACCTGCCGAAAGTGTAAAGTACATCTGGAAAATTCAAACTGAAACCTATGCACGAGAATTAGAACGCTATGGCTTTGAAAATATAACTTTATCCGAAAAACTATTTTTCTTTGATAGTCAATCAATACTATTTTTTTTAGAATCAACCGAAGGCGATGAGCGAGAAAACATTCGTTGGTTATGGGGAATGAGAGCCATTGATGACCTTTTAAGTAGTTTTCAGGTAAACTTACTTGATAAATTAGCTTTGATGGAATCCTTAAAAAATAGTTTTGGAAGAGAATTCGGAATAGATTTAGCCCTAAAACAACAAATAGATAAAAAATATAGAGAAAACCGACCTGCTATCGAAGCTATTTTGAACATTGAAAATGAAGTTATAAGCCAGTTTTCAGAAATGCCGATACTTTTAAGAGAAAAAGCAGTGCATATTAAGCCAATTGTAGATGAAATTTTAAATTGCCATCATCAAAAACAATTGTATATTAGTTTATCTAATTTATTATCGAGTCATATCCACATGCTCCTCAATCGCTTGATTCCAGCTAATCAACGATTACACGAATTGCTTATTTACGACTTTCTTTTTCGTCATTATAAGTCATTGGAAATGAAAAAAACTAAAAATGTTATTCAAAAAGCTTACTTCTGAATGAGATTAGTGGCTACTCAAGAGTTTGTTTGATATGAATTAAATATTTTACATCGCACAGGATTTTTGAATAGAAGAAGGTACATTATATCATATCAGGTTGTTAATTTTTAATATTTTATAAATTTCACAACCCCATTCCCCAATCCATTTCAAGTTTTGGTGAAGATTTTATTTCAATATCTTTCGTTTTTTCGGGTATTACAGCTTTTTCTTTCTCTGGCTGCTGCCCTAAACGTTTTTCAATATTCATCAAAGAATATTCTCTGCCCAAATCAGAACCTTTAAATTTTGCAGCGGTTTTAGTATCTAAAAAACTTACTCCTCGATTTTGGTACATTTTTACCCCTTCTTTTTCTAAGGATTTTCGGAGGTCTTCCATTGTTTTATGTTTAAGTAAATTTCTGTCAATTTTATCTCGAATGCTTTGAGCTAATGTATTGCTCGAAATCTCTCGCTCTTTTTCGGGTAATAATGCTTTCATGTTTGGCGTAGTTTGCAAGCCTAATTCCTGTTCAATTTTCCTGCAAAATGTACCAGTTTTTAGATAACTATACCCATCATTGGCAGTAGTTTTTCCATTAAAATTGATGCGATTGGCTACAATATGAAAATGAGCATGATTGGTGTCATTGTGCTGAAAAACAACGAGTTGGTTATCAGAAAAACCAAAGTCTTTGGCAAAAGTAGTGCTGATTCTTTGTATTTGCTCTTTTGTTGGTATTTCTCCTTTCGGAAACGAAAAACTTTGATGCCAAACATAGTTCTTTAAATTTTGATTTTTATCGGCACAATCTCGGAACTGTTTTGCCAAATAATCCATATCAAATCGTCCATCAGGCATAGTGTTGATTCCTAAATTTTGGATGTACACAATTTCACCTCGAACATCAGCTGGTGTTAAACGTGCTTTCTCCGCCACAGAAAGTTTTTCTTTTTCATAATAACAATAATTCAATAATCCAATTGGATTTGAGCCACCTGTAACTTTCCCTATCATCGTTTCAATAAATCAGATTTGATATTTTCAATTTCTTTATGAATGTCCATTTCTTCAAGCCAAAGCTGCTGAAAT
>JAIYBU010000148.1 GCA_027488335.1 Cytophagaceae bacterium | reverse complement strand
ATTCTAACGCCTGATAGTACTAAAGGAAGATTACGAAGCGATTTTTCGTAATTATCTCTAAAAAACTGAGCCAAAAAGAAATGTCGATTTTCATCATAATTATCGCAACGCACCTCAAAAGTTCTGCTTTGCGAACCAGCATTCAGCACGATAGATTCAGTTCGTGAGCGTTGTTGGGCTACAACTGCTGTTACATCCAGTTTACCAAATCTAAATGCGGCTTTAACACCCATCAAGTTTTGAACTCCAGGAATTAACTGACTTTTTACGGGCATGCTGATATTCCCACCTTCTACTTTTTGGAGAATATCTTCAGGCTGATTTTTGAAATTTAGTTTTAATTGATTTTCAAAATTAAAGGCAGCTTTAGTATCAAGATTGGTTAAAACCCCAAGTTTATCGCCAATTTTGCCATTAAAGTTGATGTTTATTTGCTCATTAAAATTAAAAAGTGTTTGCCTTCGTTGAATGAGTGGTAAGAATGGGTTATCAATGAATTGTTTGATTAGCTGAAAATCGAGTGTTACGAAACCATTTGGTTTTAGGTCGGGGATGCTTCCTCCAAAAATTCGGTCAACAATTGGGTTCTTTTCTATCAATGGTTTTAACCCACGACCGCTTATGGCACTTTTTCCATCTTGAAGGTTTTCGTAATCTCTTAAAATACTGCGGCGAACACTGGCATTCTGAATGCTCGAATATTCGTTGAATGTAAGTGCTTGTGGAACTTTGTAGTCAATCCGCTTACCTGCTTTTTCGGTAATGGAAATTTCTTTTGCGTTTGGCGAAAGTTTAAAATCGGTGGTGATATTCTTGGAATCCTTTAAATAAAAAGGTGATTGCGGAACTTTGGCAGCATAACGATTTAAATAGCGGTCTTGCCAACGATAGCTCGGGCGACTTCCAGTTCGAGAAATAACTGTATCTTTCTCTGGTATCGTAAGCGAATCTATCTTTGGTTTCTCAACAGTAGCTGCACCTTTTTTTCGATTTTGAGCAAATAAGTCATTCACACTTATCAATTTCAAAAAGCAAAAAAGTAATAGTAAAGTAACACGATTAAGTTTTAATAGCTGTCTGAACATACAGTTTTTAGGAAAATTCAATAGGAGTACCAAGGACTAAACGACTAAAACCTTGCCAATAGTCTATGAAGACTCGATTTTTAGCTTGTTTTTTTTAGTTTAGAACAAAATAATAACGCTGAATAAGTTTTTTACTGTTTATAGTTCAGCGTTATTTTATTTAATGGTTTAGCGAAGAGCGAGCTTAATGAGTTGTTCAACAGTTACATCATTTCCTTCTCGTTTCAAAATTGCGTCGATACTTTTCTCGGCAGTAGCTCTCGGAATACCAAGCATGACCAAAGCCGCCAAAGATTCGTTACGTACTTTAGCATTTTCTGTATTGAAAATATTCGGTGTTACGCCACTAATCAAGTTATCTTTTTTCAGCTTATCCTTTAGCTCAATAATGGCTCTTTGGGCAGTTTTGAGGCCAATTCCTTTAATGCTTTGAATGGTCTTGACATCTTCACTCACTAATGCTTGCTTGATTTCGGGCGAAGATAAAGATGATAACATAACTAAGGCCGTGCTTGGCCCAATGCCCGAAACACTCGTTAAGTCTTCAAACAAAACTTTTTCTTCAGCATCATGAAAACCAAATAGAGTATGGGAGTCCTCTCTGATAATCAGCAAAGTATGTAGTTTACAATGTTCTCCAGTATTGTGCAGAGCGGCGTAGGTTTGTAAAGAAATTTTTACTTGATAGCCTACACCACCCACATCAATAATAACGTAAGAGTGGTCTTTGTAGGCAAGTTTTCCGTCGAGATATGCAATCATAAGAGTTATGAATGATGAGTTCTGAGTTTTTTTACTCACAACTTTAATTGTTTTCTTCCAGTGAGTATAGTTAAAGCTTTTAACTCAGAACTCAGAATTTTATTTAATAATATTCAATCTCAATCCTCCACTGACTTGTGGATTGAGGAAAAAAGGAGAAGGCAAAGCTTCGACATAAAGCCCAGCATCGACAAAAAATGCCAATGGTTGATTCGGTATTTTTAGTTCAAAACCAGCTGTTCCGCTTGGCCCAAGAGATATTTTTTTAGAGCGAATTTCTTGCGGAGGAGTTACATTTCTTGAAAAGAAATAATGGTTTCGGTTGTTTATCTGTAAACCTCCGCCATAATATACGTGAGCCCAATCTCGTCTAAAAATCTCATGATGCCACAAATAATGGCCTTGAATCATTAAACCAGCCGTGCGGTATTCACCGCCGTTGTAGCTACGTTTTCGATTATAAATAAACCCATAAGTGCCGATATTTACATCGAATGCTTTATCGCCATTTTGTAAATATTTTCGGAGGTTAAAACCCAGTGGTTCACCAACTCTGAAACCCGCAGCCCAGTTATAATCATATTGTGCAAAAGTTAGGGAGCTTGTACCTAAAATTAAAATTGTAGTAAAAGCAAAAAGTAGTTTTTTCATTGTTTTTTTATGATTCAAGAATTGGAAGAATTTGTCAAAAGTATAAAATACTGTTTATCAAACGAAATCTTGGGTAATTTTATTCAATAAAAAAGCGTCCGAATTGACATTCGACGCTCTTTGTTTGGTTCAGTTATAGCCTTTTTACAAGACTAAATCGGTATTGACCAAAATATAATTTAACTCATTAATATCATCAGCATTGAGTTTCAAGGTTCCTTTTACCGTTACACGGTCGTCGGTATTAAAACGTTTAGTTGATTTTTTGAACTTGATTTGTACCACCGACTCTGGCCCCGCACCACCGCAAAAGAAACATGAACTGTACGGATTTGCCGAAAGCACATAAACATTGGCATCAACATCCACAGGAATCATGTAGCCTGTCAATACGATTTCTTTATCTTTTAAGTTGGCAACTTTTTGACCGAAAGTCGGGTAGAGAATAAACATTGATTCTTCAGCACTCCACTTTTTCTTGAAAGTTACATCACGAAGTGTTTCCCACGTAATTTTTGTTGGCTCATCGGCATAAGTGAATGAAAGCAATGATAGTGCAAAAAAGCCAAGTATGAATCTTCTTGTTAAATTTTTCATTTTATTGATTTTGAAAGTGTAAAGTTCTTAAAATAAAACAATTATTCGGTTGCCAATGTTTTAGAGATATTTATTCTATAAATGCCAATAGATGGAATAGCTGCCGCCAAAATTCCGACTAATAATGCACCACCAAACAAATATATTTCGCCAGTTTGCAAACTAAATTGGCTTACATCGAAATGAAATTTTTTGCTTAACGCATTTGAAATTAGATAGATACCCATTCTACTTAAAGCGATTCCTGCAATAAAACCGAGCAAAGATAAAATAATACCTTCTAATAACAACATCAAAAATAAACGAGTTCGGCTGGCACCCATCGAAAGCATCAAGGCCATTTCGTATTTTCGTTCTTTTAGTGAGTTGTAGAGTGATACAAAAACACTAATTCCCGAAATGAGCATAATTACAGCCGCCAAAAACTGCATACCTTCAATGCCAATACCCAACAGCTCAAACAAACGATTGACTTCGATTGCAGGAACTGCCGCTTGTAGTTTCGAATTTTGATTAATGTTTCGTGGCATTGTCATCATACCCATTGGTGAGCGAAATTTGATGATTGCACTCGTAATTTCTCTTTTTATGGTACTATCCGCTGCTGCTTCTTCGTGGTGTTCTTCACCTTCTTCTTGATGTTCGTGGATGTTCCAAACGCTGTTTAGACTCGTTAAAATCAAATTATCTACTACTGAATTGTTGTATTCCAAAATTCCGACAACCTTGTAGTTGTTTTCAGCGTGTTTTTCTCCTTCTGAATCAAGTCCGTGCGAGCTGGCGAAAGTATCGCCCACTTTCAGATTGGTATTTTGGGCAGTTGAAGCTCCCAAGATAACTTCCAAATTGCCTTTGAACATTTTCCCAGAAGCAATTTTGGTTTTGAAATGTTCAAAATACTTTTTATTCGTGCCAACAATTCTGAATCCTTGATAATTATCGCCCATCGAAAGTGGAATCATTTCCTTTACCAAAGGATTTTGTGCAATAGCCGCCACATCATCTAAGTAAACATTGCCCGTTGGGTTATCAATCTGATAAACCGACGATAAGATTAATTGAAGCGGACTGCCTTTTGCTCCAACCACCAAATCAATGCCACTGATGTTCTTGGCAAATTTATCTTGTAATTGTTTGCCCAAAAGCATCAATAGCGAAATCATGGCAATGCCGAGGGTCATCAGCAAAATACACAAAAAACTGTTGAGCTTTTTGTCGAGTATATTCTTCCAACTTATTTTAAATAGCATAGTTTTAATTTACGACGGTCGCCCGTACGATTACGAACTACGATTTATGAGTGCCAAAAGTCGTAAATCGTAATTTATTAAAGTGTAATAATATTTTTAAAATTATCTTTCAATCTTTGGTCGTGGGTAACGATAACTAAGGCCGCCCCTATATTTTTTGACTGATTTTCAAGTAATTGAATTACTTTTTCGCAGTTTTCGTCATCTAAATTAGAAGTTGGTTCATCGGCCAAAATCACATCTGGATTGTTCATTAAGGCTCGTGCAATGCTCACTCGTTGCTGTTCACCACCACTTAGCATCGATGTTTTTTTATCTAATAATTCGCTGATTCCTAAGTTTTGAGCCAGTTTGCGAGCTTGTTCTTTTGATTGCTTCTGGTGAGCCAAATAGTTAGCCAACAATAGATTATCCAACACATTCAATGAATTTACAAAATGCGGTTTCTGGTAAATAATGCCCAAGTGATTCGCTCGCATTTCGCTTGCTTCTTTGGCAGTTAGCGTAGCAAGTTCGCTCTCGTTTATTCTTATCGAACCACCTTTAGGCCTGAGAAGCAATGCTAAAAGATGTAGAAGTGTTGTTTTTCCAGTTCCCGAATTCCCCAAGATGAGTAAGGTTTCGCCTTTTTCGCAACTAAACGAAGGGAAATTGAACGTCTTTTTGATATCATAAGAAAAACTTAGTTCGGAGCAAGCGAGCATTGTATTGAGTTTTTGATTCATTGTTCCAAAGATACTACATAACAAAATTTAGTACAATAATATTTTCGATGCTTCTTCAAAAAATAATCTTTGATATATGATTTTAAGCATGGTATTCGCCTAATAATTTTATGTAGATTTGTGAACTATTTTTTAAATAAAAACATTCTCTATAAAGTTAGTAGATTATTTGTTCAAAACTTAAATAAATCAGATATGTCACTTAGATTAGGAGATATTGCCCCAAATTTCACTGCTGACACAACGCAGGGAACAATTGATTTTCATGAATGGCTTGGAACTTCTTGGGGAATGTTGTTTTCGCACCCAGCCGATTTTACGCCAGTTTGTACAACTGAATTAGGAAAAACTGCTCTTTTGAAAGACGATTTTGCTAAAAGAGGTGTAAAAGTAATTGCCGTTTCGGTCGATGATTTAGATTCTCACAGCAAATGGGTCCCAGATATTGAAGAAGTAAATGGCGTAACGGTAAATTTTCCAATCATTGCTGATGCTGACCGCAACGTAGCAACCTTATATGACATGATTCATCCGAATGCTTCCGAAAAAGCAACGGTTCGTTCGGTATTCATCATCGGGCCTGATAAAAAAATAAAATTGACATTGACTTATCCCGCTTCCACGGGTCGTAATTTTACGGAATTATTGAGAGTAATTGATTCGCTTCAATTAACTTCAAATTATCAAGTTGCTACCCCAGCCGACTGGAAAGAAGGAGAAGATACGATTGTAGTACCTGCCGTTTCGACCGAAGATGCGATTACAAAGTTCCCGAAAGGAGTAAGAGTAGTAAAACCTTATTTGCGTTATACACCGCAGCCAAATAAGTAAGATTTTGGCTCAAGTTTAAAATTATGGCATACCTTAAAGGTATGCCATAATTTTTTGTGAAAAAAATCAGAAGTTTCTGCCAATAAACTCGCAAATCATTTTAATCCTACCGCATTTTATTTACTTTTGCACAATATTTGCAATATCAACTACATTGTTAGATTGTTAATTGCTATTGAGTTAATGAGAAAGAAAAAGAAATTGAGTCTTTGGGAAAGATTCCTAAACCAGCTTTTTTCCTTGCGTGGACTCTACGTTTTAATTGTTATTGCTCTTATCACTTTATATCCAGTATATGTAAGTGATGGTCAGCGGTGGACTTATATTGAAAGTTTTGGTATAAAATTACCTTTAAGGTATAATATTCACGGGATTGATGTTTCACATCACAATAATGAAATCGACTGGCACAAAGTAAAAAATAGTATTGAGGATAGAGTGGATATTAGTTTTTGCTTCATCAAAGCCACCGAGGGAGAAGATTTAAAAGACCAAGATTTTGGCAATAATTGGCGAGAAGCAAAAAAAACAGGATTAATCAGGGGAGCATATCATTTTTATGTGCCACGAGCCAACCCAGTTGAGCAAGCTCAAAACTTCATTGAGTCAGTAGTACTGGAAGAAGGTGATTTTGTACCAGTCCTTGACTTCGAGATTCAAGGAACAAACAAGCGTGTACGAGCCAATCTTCTTGAAAACGTAAAGACCTTCATCAATATCATAGAAAACCATTATGGTGTAAAACCGATTATTTATACCAATGGGCATATCTACAAACAGTATATAAAAGGAAATTTCGATAAATATCCATTGTGGATTTCTAATTACGACAGTCAGAAATTAGAAGGATACGATGACGCTCGTCTGATGATTTGGCAACACAGCACAACAGGTAAAGTCGACGGTATCGTAGGTGATGTCGAT
>JAIYBU010000083.1 GCA_027488335.1 Cytophagaceae bacterium | reverse complement strand
CAAAAACTGCGAAAAAGTAAAAGAACAAATCGCCTTAAAATTGTCGCAGTAGCCTAAAAAAAGCTAACAAAATAAAAAAGCGTGAACAAGATTCCAACGACCGCAAATGAGAAGATTGGAAAGGATTTTTGAGTTAATTTATTGAATATCAAACTTTTACTTATTTGCTAGTGTTGGAGACAAACCAACTTTGCGAACCGTTCCGATTTGATGTCCACCAAAAAAGCTGCGTGCTAAGATGAAAAAAATCGTAGAAACTGCTCTAATCGAAAGTCGCTGACCAAATCTGCATACCAAGTTCTGAAAAAAGAAATTGAAAAGCAAAATAATTTATTTTTTGGAGTGAAATTTGAATGAATACCACGCATTTAAAATGTCGGAAATGACTATGCGTTTGATATTTTGCCGAGAATTTACACCTTAAAACTTCGCTTTTGTTCAGTCGCACGAGCCTTTGAGCTAAAAATGCCAAACTATCTCAAAAGTATACGTTCTATTCTATTTCAAATAGTTCTAACAATTCTCTTGCAAAACCACTATCCAACATTCCATACATACTGTAAAATAGAGCAGCAAATAAGAAAATAATTATGCAATATTTGATAAGTCGAGGATTTTCTATTGCCCATGTGGCATTTACTGAAAATTCATATGGATTTTTGGAGTTATAGTATACACTAACTTTATCACCTTCAAACGGCCCCGTTAAAGTATTGTAGGAGTATGCAGTAGGAACTGCTGTTATCCATTCTAATTTTTCAGTTACAAACCTTACCTCATAGATTTTCTTTTTTTCATTTACTGTTCTAAAAACTACACCTTCTGTTCTTTTCCAATCATTCAAATCAAAAACCCATATCGAATTGAATGACAAAATTATAGTCAATAAATAGTAAGCTGAGAAGCAAAATAAAATCAAAAAGAACATTATTGAATTGGTAAGATTTTTCTTTTTCCAACGACCGCAAATATGAAGATTGGGAATTGGGTTTTGAGTTAATTATTGATTTATCAAACTTTTACTTATTTGCTCGTGTTGGAGACAAGCCGACTTTGCGAACCGCTCTGATTTGCTGTCCGCAGGACAGCCGCACGCCAACGAACCCACCCCATCAACTTGCTTGCTGAAAGTAAATTTGCATGGAAAAATCTAAAAAAGCAAACGAGTACACAAAAGTATTGAGTTTCGGAAAAAAAGTTGCGAAACTACCACGCAGAGAACTTGTCGCCAACCCACTGTGAGAGCAGAAAATTCCAAATAGAGTAGGAGAGAACTGTCCTGTCAGCCGGAAACTATGCGTTTGATAATTTGAAAAACCAGCGAATTTTACTTGTCGCAAGTGGCTATGAGCTAAAAAATGCTATCAAATTATTTCACCTATAAATTATTTGGGTTGGTTTACAAATCAGAAATTCCACAACCTGTTTTAGTTATTTTTAATTGACCAAAATTATCGGATTCGCATTTTGCATTTACTTCCCCCTTATTATCAAACCTCTTACAAACTACGTGTATTATTTGATTCTGTTCATTTCTTTTGAGTACTCGAATTTGTACTTTAACTTGATACTCGGTTAGAACATCAGCTTCAATTTTTGAAATCTGTTGGTCAGTGAAATCTGGAGTAACTACATAAAATTCTTGTTTGTCTAATGTCAAAGAAGTCAATGAAAGACAAAGGCAAATGGCAAAGATGAGATTTTTCATTTTTATTATGGATTTAAAAATTTCCAACGATTCGCAAATATGATGATTTTGCAGAATAATTGGGGTTTTTGGTTAAATATTTAAGAACTTTTACATATTTGCTCGTGTTGGACTCCAAGAATACTGAAATGCCAGCTCATTTATGTTGTCCCACGGACAACACGTACTTGATAATGTTAAAACTAAGATGTTTATTGCTGAAAACCAAATTTGCATACCAATTTTTACTCTGAGTCAATGTCGCAGGAGAGTTTGAAGACCCCTTGAAATCGCTCTAATATTTAGTCGCAGTGATGTTTGAAGTACTTTAAATAAGTCCAAAAAAGTTTGTTGTCAGCCGAGAAATTTGCAAGTTTTGAATAAAAAATACCCACGTGTCTAATTGTCGAAAAATAGATAGAACTACTGAACTATTCTTTTAAAATACGCCTTTCTTCCTATTGCAATAATTACAAAAACGCCTACAATCATCAACATGTTTAATAATAGTGCATCTATTTCAAATCGAATTTGATAAATTTTTTCAGCTTGTTGGTAATCAATTGTAATAGCTTTCAATGGAAATCCTAAATTTATTCTTTTCCATTCTACAATGCCATTAATGTTTCCACCCCATTTGTAAATTATGTCATTTGTTTGACTCGACTTTGTCAAAGTAGATGAGGTCCAGAGTCCAGTTTGATAGGTATTTTTAACAGTTGTGAAGCATGGAAATAGAAAGAAAAAGAAAATTATTATTAATGATATTTTTCTCATTCTGTAAACTGCTTTTTTAAATTTCCAACACTGTATTGGACGAAAGGAGCAGAACTATAAATATTTGATTTTCAGTTCTTTATCTATTGTCTTTTACAGATTAGTTTTTGTTAATTTAGTTATTTTATTTGTAAAAGAATAGAATAATAATTAAACTTGCAAGAGCAAATGAAAATATTTTTTAAATACTTGATTATCAGTATCTAATAGTTCTGCATGAAGGGGTTTAAACTTGAAGAAGTAAAGATGAAGTGGTTGATACACGGAATAGAAGACTATTTTGTAGGAGAAGATAATAAACTATATTGTAATAGAAACTTGCGGGTAGTTCCAATGGTTATGAAAAAATACACCAAAGGATTTTATTTGAATAGGAAGTTTTATAGTTTGGTTTATTTAAGAAAATGTTTAATTAGAATACCAATAAAGCAATGACACAATACATAATTACCTTAGAGGATGAAAGTAAGGCTAAATCATTAATTACTTTCTTGCAGTCTTTAGACTTTGTAAATATAAAGCCGAAGACTGGTAATGAAAAAAAAATTAACAAGCCATCTAACAAAAAGCCTACGAGTTTATCAGGTTTCTTACGAAGTTTACCTGAGGTTGATTATAATGAATTAGATGTGATAAATGCAATAAAATTGATGCGTGATGAAGAAAAGGCATAGTAAAAGCAAAATTGCATTTGATTGTAATATAATAGCCAGTACCCTTTTAGGAGGTAAAATCAGAAGTTATTTTTTGGAAGTACTTGATTTTAGTAATCAAATAGAGATTTACTATTGCGAAGAGTTATTAGAAGAAATAAGAAAGTTGTCGAAGTCGGTCTATTTTATTTCAAAAGGCATAACAATAGAGGTCATTGAAGATTTTATTGTTTTTTTTGAGAAAAGAGCGATAAAGGTATCTTTGATTTCAAACCATGAGATTAATAGAGACCCTAAAGATAATTATCTGCTCAATTTATGTGAAGATGCCAATTTAGATTATTTAATAACAGGTGATAAGGATTTACTTGTTATGGAAGTCTTCAGTTCTGCAAAAATCCTTCAATTTCCAGTTTTTATGGAAGTGTTCAATTTCCTACCTTTTTAAAAACTTCCAACACTGTATTGGATGAAAGGCGTACAATTACAAGTTGTTGATTATTAGTTAGTTATCTTTTCCCATTTATAGGAATTTCTTTTGCAATATTAGCTTTTCAAATTAACTTCTCCAAAAGCTGCTTAAATTTATTTTTAAAAGAATAAATTACATACTGGTAATTTATTGAAAATCAGTTGATTATACTTGTGTAAAAGTGTAGTCTAATATTGTTGATATATTCAATTAATAATTAATTTTACATTATTATAAATTACTGATAATTAGATAATTATAATATGGTGAATCTGACTATAAAATCAAGAGTTATCAAGGCTAAGTGGTTAATTGATGGTCAACCTGATTTTTTTATTGCCGAAAATAAGAAAATGTATAGGCTCAAAACTCAACGTGAAATCAAACTTACTCTTAATGGTTATACCAAAGGTTATTATCTAAATCGCAAATTTTTTAGCTTACATCAGCTACTTCCGCTTATCCGAAAGATTGATGTCTAAGAGGTCGAATGGGCTACTTACTTGCTTTAAAGCGTCGCTGCGTACGTGTGTATAACGCATAGTCGTGTTGAGGTCGCTATGGCCGAGCAGCTCTTGGATGTGCCTGATATTTACGCCTGATTCGAGCAAATGGGTAGCAAAACTGTGACGTAATGTGTGAATTGTCGCTGTTTTGTTGAGGCGACATTGCTTTACTACTTGGCTAAATACAATTTGAATGCTTCTTTCACTTAGCTGTTCGTCTGTTAAATCGTTTTCAAATAGATATACTTTGGGGTGGTATTCTACGTAATATTCTCTTAAAAACATCAAAATTTTATCTGATAAAACTACATAACGGTCTTTTTTTCCTTTTCCTTTTTTGACGAATACGGTTTTTCGATATTTATCAATGTCTGTTATTTTTAAATTAATGGCTTCGTTAATTCGTATGCCTGTCGAATAAATAAGACTGAAAATTGCTCGATATTTTAGGCTTGTGGTTTTTCGTAAAATAAGT
>JAIYBU010000192.1 GCA_027488335.1 Cytophagaceae bacterium | reverse complement strand
GCAACAATTTGTAAAAGCAGCAAATCTAAGACTCAAAACTGGTGAAAGTACATTGTTAGAAAAAACAACTGCCGAAACCAAGCAACAAGGGTTAGTTCAAGTCAGAAAGCAGAATGAAAGTTTGATTTTAAGTGAAAAAATTAGACTAAAAAACATTTTGAATATTAAAGACGACTTTACAATTGTCGAAACCGACTTTTTTCCGTCAAAGGCGATTATATCAGATACTAATTTTATCAATCAAAACCCTGTTTTAGCATTGGCAATACAACAAATTACGATAGCTTCGGCAAACAAAAATGTTGAAAAAGCTCTCGCAAAACCTGAGTTTTCGGCTGGATATTTTTTACAATCGCTCACAGGCATTCAAGAGATTGCTGATAAAACTGTTTTCTTCAACGGTGTTCCTCGTTTTCAAGGTGTGAGTTTGGGTATGAGTATTCCAATTTTCACTAAAGCCACTAAAGCTCGCATTCAAGCATCAGAAACCGAAATACAGATTCAACGGAAAAACACAGAACACCTTAAAAATCAATTGAATAGCCAACTTTTGCAGCAAAAAAAAAAAAAAAAAACGAATCAATCTTTGATTGATTATTATGTGCAATCTGCTTTACCTAATGCTGAAATAATCACAAAAAATGCTACAAAAGCCTATCAAAGTGGAGAAGTAGGTTATGTAGAATATCTACAAAGTTTAGAAACTGTGTTAAACATTCAGCAAAACTATTTGCACGCAATCAATGCTTTCAACCAAAATACAATCAATATTCAATATTTGTTAAACAATTAATTTTAAGCAAATGAAAATCAATCATCAATATAAATTTTTATTAGTTATATTCAGTTTGTTTCTTTTCGTTTCTTGCAATAAAAAAGCCGCAGAAACAGTAACAGAAGAAGAACACCACGACGAAACTGGTGTAGTCGAATTGACACCCATGCAAGTAAAATCAGCTCAAATAGTTTTCGGAATTTTTGAAAAGAAAAACCTAAGTGAAGTTATCACAGCCAATGGATACACCAAACTTCCCCCTCAAAATCAAGCTGATGTTTCGGTTTTTTTGGGTGGAATTATCAAAACAATTGCTGTTATTGAGGGGCAATTTGTAAAAAAAGGGCAAACTTTGGCAACATTTCAGAGCATGGAGTTTAACAATATTCGTTTAGAAAAAGCCAAATTGACAGAAGAATTACAACAAGCCAAAGTAAGTAAAGAGTTTTTGGAATTGGAATTTGCTCGTCAAAAAGAATTGAGCGATGAAAATGTAACGGCAAAAAAAACTTTTCAAAAAATCAATACTGAGCTTGAATCAATCAAGAATAAAATCAAAAATACTGAAAATCAAATCATTATTTTAGACCAAAACCTTTCACTGGGCGGTAATGACAATGCTTCTATACTTTCTATTGTAGCTCCGATTTCGGGTTATATAACTGAAGTAAAAGTGAAAATTGGGAGTAGTATTTCGGCTAATAATACTTTATTTTCCATTGTGGATAATTCTAAAATGCACGTTGACTTGTTGGTTTATGAAAAAGACCTTTTTCGTATAAAAGTAGGGCAAAGTGTTCGGTTTGTTTTGACCAATCAAGGAAACCAAGAAATTATCGGACGGATTTTTAGTGTTGGAAAGGCTTTTCAAAATGAATCAAAATCGGTGGCAGTTCATGCCGACATCAATAATTCTACGATTGGACTGATTCCAGGAATGTATGTCAATGCCTTAATTGATATTGGTAAAAATGATGTAGAAACTTTGCCAATAGATGCTATTGCCAAAGCTGAAGGTAAGGAGTTTATTTTTATTCAAGAAAGCGAAGAGCCAACCGAAAATAAAAAAGATGAAAAACATGAAGATACAGGCATACATTTCAAGCGAATTGAAGTAAAAACGGGAACGACTCAATTGGGTTTTGTGCAAGTAACGCCTTTGCAAGAAATACCTGCTGGGGCAAAAATAGTGGCAAAAGGAGCTTATTATTTGCAATCAACTATGTCGAACTCGGAAGGCGGAGATGAGCATAATCACTAATTTATTTTTTTTAATATAAAATTCAAGACAATGGAACATAAACACATTTATGACAAAGACGGCAAACAACTTTGTTGTACGCAAGAAGAAAAAATCAATATGGTAGCCAATAAACAATTAAAGAAAGAACACAAAGAGGTAGGTTGTTGTGCAATTGATGAACCAAAACACGATGAGCATACCGATGATGATGGACACGGCCATTCGGGAGGAAATGAAAGCACTTTCAAAATGTTTTTGCCAGCCATCATTAGCTTGGCTTTATTACTCATTGCCATTGCATTAGATAATTATTTCCCTCAATCGTGGTTTACAGGTTGGGTTCGGATTATTTGGTATGGTGTTGCTTACTTACCTGTTGGTTTTCCCGTGCTAAAAGAAGCAATAGAAAGCATTGGTAAAGGAGAAGTCTTTTCTGAATTTTTGTTAATGAGCATTGCCACCATCGGAGCATTTGCCATTGGCGAATATCCCGAAGGTGTAGCAGTCATGTTATTTTATGCTGTGGGTGAAGTTTTCCAAACTTTGGCAGTCAAAAGAGCTAAGGCAAATATCAAAACCTTACTTGACCAACGCCCCGACGAAGTAACTATTTTACAAAATAATCAAGCTAAAACTATTAAGGCGGAATCAGTAAATATTGGCGATATTATTCAATTAAAAGCAGGTGAGAAACTGGGTTTAGATGGTGAACTACTTTCTGAAATAGCCTCTTTCAATACCGCAGCATTGACAGGTGAGAGCAAGCCCGATACCAAAGCAAAAGGTGAAACAGTTTTGGCAGGAATGATAAACCTTAATACAGTTTCGCAGGTAAAGGTTACTACTGCTTACAAAGACAGTAAACTTAGCAAAATCTTGGAATTGGTACAAAATGCTACGGCTCAAAAAGCTCCAACAGAGCTTTTCATTAGAAAATTTGCCAAAATTTATACACCGATTGTTGTTTTATTGGCTGTATTGATTTGTATAGTACCTGTGCTTTTTGTTGAGAATTATGTGTTTAGTCAATGGCTATACAGAGCTTTGGTGTTTTTAGTTATTTCATGCCCTTGTGCTTTGGTTATTTCAATTCCTTTGGGCTATTTCGGAGGCATTGGTGCCGCCAGTAAGCATGGTATTCTTTTCAAAGGAAGCAATTTTTTGGACATTATCGCCAGTATCCAAAACGTAGTGATGGACAAAACAGGTACAATGACCGAAGGGGTGTTTAAAGTACAAGAAGTTATTATAAAGCAAGATTTTAATAAAGATGAAATCTTAAAAATGGTCAATGCTTTGGAAAGTCAAAGTACGCATCCAGTAGCAACTGCCATTCATAATTTTGTTGGAGAGATTGACTCGACCATCGAACTGAAAAATGTAGAAGAAATTTCAGGACATGGACTTAAAGCTGAAATAAATGGCAAAGAATTATTAGTTGGAAATTTTAAATTGATGGATAAATTCTCTATCACCTATGATATTGACCCAACAACCATTGTTTATACCCTTATTGCCATTGCTTATGATAAAAAGTTTGTGGGCTACTTAACCATTGCCGACAGTATTAAAGAAGATGCCCAAGAAACTGTGAATAAGCTAAAAGCGTTGGGAGTAAATACAGTAATGCTCAGTGGTGATAAGACCAATGTTGTAAAATTTGTAGCTGATAAATTGGGTATAATTAACTCGTTTGGTGATTTGCTCCCCGAAGACAAAGTAAACAAAGTCAAAGAATTGAAGGCTCTCAATGAAACCGTATGTTTCGTTGGCGATGGTGTAAACGATGCCCCTGTGGTAGCATTAAGTAACGTTGGCATAGCAATGGGTGGACTTGGAAGCGATGCTACCATTGAAACTGCCGACGTTGTTATTCAAGATGATAAACCATCAAAAATACCAATGGCTATCAATATCGGAAAACAAACCAAACGCATTGTTTGGCAAAATATCACGCTTGCGTTTGCAGTAAAAGCTGTTGTGTTATTATTAGGGGCAGGTGGTTTAGCAACGATGTGGGAAGCTGTTTTTGCTGATGTTGGTGTAGCTCTATTGGCAATTTTAAATGCTGTTAGGATTCAGAATATGAAGTTTTAAACCATATTTTGAATCGTTAGTTTTTCTCAAAGCATTGTTCTAAATGGAGCAATGCTTTTATTTTTAGTCCATATTTAAAACATTAAAACAATATATCTAATAATATTTTTAGATTAATCTAAATTTATATACATTTGCCTTTCTGAATTGTAAAATAAAAACAAGATGAAAGCAAAATATACTATATTCATCATTTCAATTGGCTTTTTCATTGCTACGGCTTGTGAAAAACTATTGCCAGTTTCTCCAGAAAAAAATACCGTATTAGATGGTACAATTGAAGAATTAACGACTGCTGAAACTACTCAATTTCTTAGAGGTGATGCTGCTTTCACTAAGGTTTTTACTACCAGTACATGATTAGGGCCTATATTTGTATCAAATTCTTGCATCAGTTGTCATGCTGGCGATGGTAAGGGACATCCTTCAACCAATCTAATTCGCTTTGGGCAAACTGATGAAACTGGGAATCATTTTTTGATGCAAGGTGGTCCACAATTACAGCATAGAGCCATTACAGGATTTAACCCTGAAAATATTCCTTTTGGGGCTTCACAAGCCACTTTTATTGCTCCATCCAATACAGGCTTAGGTTTTTTAGAAGCCGTTTCTGATGCTGATATTTTAGCATTATCAGACCCCGATGATAAAGACAATGATGGTATTTCTGGCGTACCAAATTGGATTGAATTAGCTAATTTTCTGACACCAAAGCCTAATGCTATTACTAAAAATGGCAAATATATTGGTCGTTTTGGCAGAAAAGCAGGAGCATATAATTTATTCAATCAAACAGTAAATGCCTATAACCAAGACATGGGTATTGTAAGTGCTTACTCTCCAAACGACACATATAGCAAAGAGACATTAGACCCCGAAATAAGTAATGCCGAAATTGCTGATGTGGTACATTATTTACAAACATTGAAAGCTCCAATTCAAAGAACTGTCGAATCAACACAAGTAAAGGCAGGGAAAGAATTGTTTGTTAAAAATCAGTGTGGAGCTTGCCATACTCCAAGCATGAAAACGGCAAACTCGAACATTCAAGGATTAAACAATAAAACATTTGCTGCATATACCGATTTGCTCATGCACGACATGGGCAAAGATTTAGATGATAATTATACGGAAGGTTCTGCCAAAACTTTTGAATGGCGTACCACACCACTTTGGGGCTTGGGTTTAGCCAAAGATTCTCAGGGGGGAAAAGTACATTTAATGCACGATGGACGTGCCAAAAGTATTGAAGAAGCCATTTTATTACATGGTGGGGAAGCACACAAAAGTAGGCAAAAATATGTAGCATTGAGTAGTAAAGAAAAACAAGAATTGATAACATTTTTAGAAAGCCTATAACCTATAATATGAAAAGACGTGATTTTATTCGTACAAGCTGTTTGAGCTGTATCAGTGGCAGTGTCTTAACACTTGCCTTACAAGGTTGTAGTTCAGCCTATTATGCCAAACAAGTTGATTTGAAACAAAATGACTTGGTTATCAAAAAAAGTGAGTTTGTCGAAATAAAGAAAGACAAGCAAAGTATTCGAAATGTAATCGTTGCAAAACATGAAAAATTAGGCTTTCCAATAGCCATTTTTCGTTTGGATGAAAACCAATATTCTGCCATTTATTTAGAATGTACGCATCAAGGAAATGAAGTGCAACCTCATGGTAATTATTTGCTTTGTGAAGGACATGGAAGCGAATTTGACAATAAAGGAAAAGTAACACAAGGGCCTGCCGAAAAAGCATTGAGAACTTTCGCTGTAAAAACTGACCAAGAATACATTTATATCAATTTAGCCTAATCAACGATGAAAAAACAATACGTAATTTTGTTATTTTTATTGGGCTTAACTCAAAATATTTTTGCCCAAATAGATACCACATTATTCAAACGGAAGCCAGTTTCAGATTCTGCCAAGATGAATATTGATGCGGTATATAGTCGCCCATTTTTGCAGATTGGCCGTACTCCATTGGGCGTTGGTGGCTATGCTGAAATGAATACAAATTATGCAATAACTGACGGAGTTGGCGAAGGGCTTTCTTTTCAAATGCGTAGAATGACCTTGTTTTTAGGTGGAAGTTTGCATCAAAAAATAAAATTCATGTCCGAACTTGAATTTGAAGACGGCACAAAAGAAATCAGTATAGAATTTGCCGCCATTGATTTTCAATTCAACAATCTTTTTAATTTTCGAGGTGGCATTATCGTGAATCCGATTGGTGCATTTAACCAAAACCATGATGGTCCAAAATGGGAATTTAGTGATAGACCTATTTCGGCTACCCAAATGTTACCTGCCACATTTAGCAATGTAGGAATGGGCTTTTATGGCAAAAAATACAGCAAACAATGGGTATTTGCTTATGAAGCTTATTTAACAAATGGTTTTGATGAAACCATAATTGACAATGAAAACAGTCGAACATCTTTACCAGCCGCAAAAGCCAATAAGAATCGCTTTGAAGAAAGCAGCAATGGGCAAGCCCTTTTTACAGGAAAAATAGCGATTAAAAATCGTAAAATTGGAGAATTAGGACTTTCATATATGGGCGGTATCTATAATAAATTTCAAGATGATGGTTTTATTTTAGCACCTAAAAGAGCGTTAAATGTATTTGCCATAGATTTTAATACGACTATCAAAAAAATAAAAACCTCAATAGTTGGCGAATGGGCATGGGTAAATGTTGCTTTGCCAAGCAATTATGCAGTACAATATGGCAATAAACAAAATAGTGGATTTGTGGATATTGTACAACCTATTTATAAAAAGCCATTATTAGGCTTTCCTAATTCCACTTTCAATATTGCTTGCCGTATCGAGCGAGTGGATTGGAATGTTGGTAAATTTACCGAAACAAGAGATAAAATTTACGACGAAGTGTTCTCAATCATGCCTGCTATCAGTTGGCGACCAATTCCATCAACAGTCATTCGTTTCAATTATCGCATTCAAAAACAATGGGATTTATTAGGTAATCCACCATCTAAAACTGGGGTGTTTCATTTGGGGGTTTCGAGTTATTTTTGAATTATATTTCATACATTTAAAAAGTACCTATAACCTTTTCTCTATAATTATATCAATGCTTTCAAATACCCTTGTACTTGTTCGTCTTCAAAAGAGCCTAAATACGCTTCGGTCGTGGCAATATTTGAATGTCCGAGTGATTGACTAATAAATGGAATCGGAGCATCATTTCTTAATAAGATGGTAGCAAAAGAGTGTCGAGCATGATAGGTATTTACATCTCCTTCGATACCCAGCTTTTCAGCAATGCGATTGACCCATTTGTTTGTAATTTTTATTACTTGATGAATTGTGGCTTTTTTATGTCGCTCGTCCATCGACTCATTAATAAATGGAAAAAGGTACGCATCTTGACTTTTATCTTTATTTCCCCACCGCTCAATGATTTCAAAACTTTCAGGGAATAACGTAACAGTTATTTTCTTTTGGTCCGATTTCTTACTATTAGCAGTCTTTTTTCTTATGAATTTCACTTGATTTCCATTTACATCACCCCAATTAAGGCGGCAAATGTCTGAAAAGTTCATTCCATTTGAGAGGTAACTAAAAATCCACAAATCACGACTTCGTTGCTCAAAACTATCGGGCTGTGCTTCATAAGTCATAATTTTTTTTACTTCTTCTTTAGTTAGGGCTTTTTTCTCATTTCTGCCTGAAGGTATTACATAACCTTTTTGAGCAAATGGGTATAAATCTCGGTTTACTATTCCCTTTCCAATTGCATCATTATAAATAGTGCGAAGTTGTCGCAAATAAATACCGACTGTTGTTTGACTTGCGGGTATGGACACTCCACCTTTCTTTTGAGCCATTTTACCAAATTTCAGCATCCATTTTTCATATTTTAGTAAAAAAGCAGAGGTAATATGAATAAAATCTAAAAAAGGTTTTTCTACCTTGTTTTTACTCAAAATTGGCAATTTTAGTTCAAATCGCTCATCGTTACTCAATGATACAAGGAATCTTTTCAAAGAATTAGCAACAGTTTGATAAAGGTCTGCACTGGAAATTCTTTCATTTTTTAACATCTCTTTTGATTTATTCTCAAGAGCAATAAGTATATTATTGGTTTCTTTAGTACTGATTTCAACACTTTCAGTAGGTTTACTAAATAGATACTTGAAGTCTTCAAATGTAAAATCATCACCTAATTTTTCAAGAATAACCTTAGCTCGTTTTAGCGAACTGTTGTCTCCATAAAGTTGAGAATAAAGGTCGATGAACTTACTATCTCGCAATTTTGAAGACAGTCCATTTTCATCAACATTCCTTTGAAGTTTTGCCCAATCAATAGAAGATACTTTTATTCCAGTAGTATAAAGCTTCTGCTGACGTTTAAAAGTAGTCAAAATTTTGACCATGCCAATACCCTCAACTTTCATTTGTCGGGTATCTAAAAAGAGTTTTATAGTTGCTAATGCCATGATGTTTCAGAATAAAATATGCAATACAATATGCAATACAAAGGTAGTCAATCAACCTCAAACAAGCATTAAGAAGCGAAAGAAAAGGTCAAAAAAGGGCTATTTTTAGCTAAAAAAGCTATAAAACGTATATAAAAGAGGGTATCCTAAGATAAGTTTACATAACTGTTAATCAGAGGGTCGCTGGTTCGAGCCCAGCTTCGGGAGCAAAACTGCACAAGGCGACAGAAATGTTGCCTTTTTTGTTGTCTTTCAGTCAGTTAGGGTAGTTGCATCTTTTGATTTCAAAATGTAACTTTATATGACGTTTTAATGAAAACGATTATTGAAGTATAAAAATCTAAAAGCATGAAAAAACAAATTCTATCATCTCTAATATTTATATCATCAATAAACTTAGCATTTGGACAGATTTCTAAAAATTCAGATTTATTTAAGACGCTAAAAAAACAAGACAGTATTTTTTTTGAACGTAGTTTTAATCTTTGTGATATAGACTATTTAGAAAACGCCATACACAAGGATTTGATTTTTTATCACGACCAAGGGGGCATTCAAAATAGAGCGTCTTTTCTGGAAAACACAAAAAATAATATTTGTTCTGACTTTGTTAAAAAGCCAATTAGAAAAGTTGTAGAAGAGAGTTTAGAAGTATATCCAATGTACAATGATGGGAAATTATATGGAGCTATACAAACCGGAATTCATGATTTTTACATTAGAGAGTCTAATAAAGATGATTTAAAAACTAGTAGTGCCAAATTTGTTCATTTGTATTTGTTAATTGACGAGAAATGGTTACTTAAAGAAGTTATGAGTTTTGACCATAAATAAATATATTAGTTATTGTAAAAATACTTTAATCTTAAACCATCCTGATAGCTAAATTCTCAATCATAGTACTATAGCTGCATTTTTCGTCTGAAAGGGGAGCAAAATTAAAAAAGCCATCATTTCTGATGGCTTTTTTATTGCCTATCAGTCAGTTAGGATAGTTGCATCTTTTTATTTACTTTACTGCAAATATTCTAATAATGATAAAATTTGCCTATACTATCCTTTATGTTGAGGATGTAGTAAAAACAATCAATTTTTATGAACAAGCATTTGGGTTTACTAAAAAATTTATAACACCCGATAATTCCTATGGTGAGATTATTTCAGGGGAAACAACACTTTCTTTTGTATCTAAAACCTTAGCACTTTCTAATTTAAAAGATGGTTTTACCGAGAGTGATTTAAACGAAAAGCCATTTGGCATAGAAATTGGATTTACAACGGATGATGTTCAAGCTACCATCAATAAAGCAATTGAAGCAGGTGCAAAATTATATGCTGAACCTAAAGAAAAACCTTGGGGTCAAGTTGTTGCTTACGTAAGAGATTTAGATGGATTTTTAATTGAGATATGTACTCCAGTTGGTTAACAGTTTAATTTTTTTATAGTTACATACTCAATCATCTTATTATAACTGCATCTTTCGTCAGTAAGGGAAGCAAGTTAAAAGACTTATAATCAACCGATTATAAGTCTTTTTTTAATTTTTAAAAACAGGTTTTTGAAAAAGTGTACATACAACCTAAGAGTTAGAAATATTAATTATTATGATTTCAGTTGTTCTAAAAAAGTAAATTCAGACAAACAGGTGTTTATCAGAGTTTATTTTTATTTGCTCTTGAAGGCTATTATTAAACTAAAAATAACAACCTTTCAAAAGGTGGTCATTTCTAATATTCCAAACCTACTATTTAATCTCATCAAGATTTTGGTTCTTCAATGGTGTGTTTTTTTTCTAACTCGCTTCTGTTTTCCTTATTCTTATCATTCCAAACTAAGAAAATAATAAGTCCACCAAGTAAAGCAAAAATAGCTAATATCCACTTCCAAACACTTGAGGGACTATCGGAGTAAGTGGACTCTAAAATTAAATGAATTAGTCGAGATTTAATTTACAGTCCTTTTTAAGCGTTTTTATTAACGCATATACCTCTATTAGCCAGACACCTAAGACTTAGGCTTTCTTTAAAGTATGTAAGTCAAGCATTATCCTTTTTTAACAGCTCATTATCTGTGCTTAGCTCAAAACTGAAACTACTTTACTCCTCACTTATCTTGCTTTTGACTATTGTTTTCGATTTTATACGTCAATGGTTGAGAACATTTTCTCAAATTCCAAATCGCTTGGATAATTCTCGTACACTTTTACAAGAATTCAGCATCCTGATGATTTATTTTGTAATTTTCAATGCAAAATCTAAACGTTGGGCAGCATTATCCCAATTCAGATAGTTGAAAAGCTCATCGACAAAATCGGCTCGTTTGTTTTTGTATTTCAAATAATAAGCATGTTCCCAAACGTCAATTACCATTAGTGGGACAACTCCCCAAACTGTAAGTTTTTCGTGGTTTTCTACCTCTAAAATCATTAGTCGGTTGCTTTGAGGATGAAACCCAAAAATTCCCCACCCGTTACCATCTACATTTTTTGAATGATGAAGTAACTGTACTTTCATCTTATCTAAAGAGCCAAAATCTTTTTCGATTCTTTTGAGCAATTCTCCTTTGGGTTCGGTTTTCTTGTTTGTAATATTTGTCCAAAAAATAGTGTGCAGCACATGACTCGAAAGGTGTAACGATAGTTTCTTTGTCCAATAATCTACTCCCTCAAAATTCCCCGAATCTAAGGCTTTTTTTATCAAATCTGTTGCTTTATTAGCCGTATTTACTGCTCCTCCATGATGGGCCGTATAGTGTAATTTCAATACATCGGCGGGCATAAAAGGCTCTAAAAATGTATCAGAATAAGGCAGCGAACCCAAAATGAACTTTCCTGATTCATCGGTTAATACATCTAATCCTCCTTCATTTAAAGTCGTACTAAAAACATCATTTCCTTTTAGAAGACTTGCCCCCGTAAAAAGTGCAGTATTGCTTAAAAATTGGTTTCGTGTCATAATAGATAATTTTTAATGATAATTCCCAACATACCTGCTATTAAAATTAACTGAGGTTCTTGCAGTTTTTTTATGTAAATTAATGATAAACCAGTAGAAATGGCTATTAAAATGGTAGGTATATCAATAATGCTTCGAGTAGCAATTACAAAAACAGCTCCAACTAAAGCTCCAACCACTACGGCTGTAATGCCTTCTACAAATGCCTTTATGCTGGTATTTTTTGATATTTTTTTGAAATATGGAGCGGGTAAAATAGTAAATAAATAGCAAGGAAGAAAAGTGGCCAATGCAGCCACCGAAGCACCCGAAAAACCCGCTACTAAATATCCGATAAAAGCAACGGTAATCACAACTGGTCCTGGTGTTATCATGGCCACTGCGACGGCATCAACAAACTGATTTTCGGTAAGCCAACCATTTTCTTGCACAACACCAGCGTGTAAAAAAGGAACGATTGCCAAGCCACTACCAAAAACAAATGCTCCTGCTTTGGTAAAAAACCAAGCAATCTCGAATAGTTTTGAGCCTTCAAAACTCCAAAAACCGAAGTTGCCTAACAATACAATAGAGGCTGTATTCTGCTTTTTTAGCCATTGAGGCGGAGCTTTTATAACCATATACCCAAAGCCAAGCAACACAAACAATACCACTTCTTCTCGCTGAGTAACCGCCGTAAAAATGGCCATCGTAATAAAGAAAAGCCACAATATCCAATTCTTTTTTATTCCATCGACTTCGATTTTACTAATAGACTTAGTGGTTAATTTATAGGAACTTATCGCAATAATACCAATAACTGCGGCACTAATTCCATAAAAAATGGCTTGCATCCAAGGTAAACCGCCATAAAGCTGGTAGGCCATTCCGAGCAACACAACCATAATAAACGAAGGAATCACAAACACAAATCCAGTTACGGTTGCACCCAAAATACCATAGTGTACATAACCCAAATAGATAGCTAATTGAGCCGCCAAAGGCCCTGGGGCTAACTGTGCTAATGCCAAGCCCTCTTTATACTCTTCTTCCGAAATCCATTGGCGACTTTCTACCAAATCTCGGTGCATATAACTCACCAATGCTACTGGACCACCAAAACCTAATGAACCAAGTCGAAGAAAATACTTGGCAAGCTGCCACAAACTATACGTAGTTGAATTCATTTTGTACTATTTCATTGATAACAAAACAAAATTAAACTCGGGTGAGTGTAAGAAATAGAACGTTTTTGACTTCGTTGAATAAATTTTACTTTTTGGAAATATTTTTTCGGAATTCAGAAGGATTTTTCCCTGTATGTTTCTTGAAAATACGTGTGAAGTGACTCTGGTCTGAAAATCCCGTCAGAAAGGCAATTTCTGTCAGTGAATATTTGGAAGAATGTAATAACTGAATTGCTTTTTCGACCCGTTGTTTTCTGATATATTCGCCAAACGATAAATCTTCAAAATACTTAGAAAACTCTCTTGAAAGGTACGATGGATTTACATTCAATTCGCTCGAAATCTCGGTTAGGTTTAGCGTTAGATTAGTGTCAATTTGGTCTTGAATAATTTCTTTTAAGTCCGAAACCCACTCGGGTGTTTTTTTGCTGTTGGGTTTTAAAACTTTCTGATATACTTCAATCAAAAGACTTTCAAATGGGTTTTGAAGGTGTTTTTGGTGCTGTAAATGCTTTGCCCAGCTATACAAAGCATCGTAGATGAGCATTCCTTTTTCGAGCAATTCATAATCATTTATAATATTATAGGCAAGTCCAGCCGAAATAGCCCATAAACCTGCTACTTCGGGGGCAAGTTCGTGTCGGTCGGTATCAGCTCCTCGAACAATTTTGGCCATGGTATCAACCGCCGAATCATTGATTTGATATTTCTTGATGATACAATCGAAAGTACATTCTTCTTCAAAATGGGTGAGTTCTACATTCGGAACATCGAAAGGAATAGCGTTTAGTTCAGCCGCTTTTTTGCTCACATCATCAAAAGGCACATAAATAAACTCAGCATCAATGTCCACAAATTTTTTAATCAACCACGGGCAAGCAATTCGGTCTATTTTGGGTCTTTCTCGGGTTATCCACTTCATTATTTCTGGCTCTTTTTTCAGGTAAAGCTAAATAAAAAAGTAGCTTGAATAAACATTTATCCAAGCTACTTTTTTAAACAACTATTGGGTTACAAAACTATATCAAATGAAATCCTTTTAAAATTGTGCGAAGGCTCAATAAAATAACGACCGTACCAACTAAAATCATCAATGGACGACGACTAACTTTATTTACCAAAAATGCTCCGAATGGCGATGCAATAACGCCACCAATAATTAAACCAGCTACCACTTGCCAATTATCAATTCCTTGAAAGATGATAAATGTAACTCCACTGGCAAATGAAACCGCAAACTCAGAAGCATTGACCGAGCCAATCGTGTAGCGTGGGTCACGGCCTTGCCCTAAAAGCGTTGAAGTAACAACGGGGCCCCAGCCTCCCCCACCAATTGAGTCGATAAATCCACCAAATGCGGCCAAAATATTGATGTTTTTCGTTTTTTTCTTAACGATGTTCTTTTGTAAGGCTTTACGGATAATTACGATTCCCAAAATTATCATATAACCCGAAATATAGGGTTTAATGAAATCTCCATTGATGAAGTCCGACAGTAAATAAGCACCTACAACCGCACCTAAAACCCCAGGGATAACCAAACTCCTTAATAGTTTTTTGTTGATATTGCCAAAGCGATAATGTGAAATTGCCGATGCACCTGTGGTGAACATTTCGGCCACGTGAACGCTCGCACTGCTCACCGCTGGCGGTACACCCAAAGCCAATAAAGATGACGTCGAGGTAATTCCGTAGGCCATTCCGAGTGTGCCATCAACCAACTGAGCCGCCAAACCAACTAAGGTATAAAAGAAAAAATCGTTGTTGACAGCTGCTAAAGCCGAATCAAGCGAAAACGATGTTTTGCTATTTAGAATTAAATAGATGGCAGTCGAAATCAACAATAAAACAGGTATTGCATACCAAAGTAATTTTGATGATTGTGGCTTTATAGAAATGCTTTTGGCCTCCATAATTAAGTGCTAAGAGTGTCTTACAAATGATTGATATGCAAAGATAAAATAAAACCTATAAAGTCTATAATTTTAGTAGATTTATTTGTAAAAAAAATACAAATCCTACCTCGACATCTCGCTTCTTTGGTCTTTTGCTTTAAAAATTGGGTACCCCAACTGCACATACCACGGCTCTTCGTAATAGTCTTCCAAGCCATATTGTTCAGGAAATTGGCGAGTGATGTGAGCCGTTCCGAATAATACATCCCAAATGAAAAACATATTTCCATAGTTGCCATTGATAACCCCTATACCATCTTTGTCGTGGGCTGCGTGGTGGGCATGATGCGTTGCAGGAGTCGAAATTACTCTTTCTACCACCCACATAATTGGGTGTAGCCACTTAATTTTATACAAAGGTTTATCCCAAGCAAAAGGCGAATGTGCCGCTATACCGATGAGAATTTTCAAGAAGTACCCCACCAAGAATGCTTGTCCGAAGCCCAAGAATATCAATGTTGCCGAGACAATTCTTGAGGGGAAAATCAATAAATATACCCAAGAATTTCTACCTGAAAGAAAAACACTCATTTCGGGGGCTGAATGATGCACTCGGTGGCCTTTCCAAAGCCATTCGTACGTATGTGCGGCTCTGTGCCACCAATATTGTGTAAAATCTTCGAGTACTGTCACGATGATTAAGCCTAACCAAAATGGCGTTGATTCAAAATAATTGGCATAATCTTTAAAGAAAAATTGTAGAACATAAGTTGAAAAAATAAAGCTAACGGGGCGTGTAATGACGCTCGACATCAACAAACCTGCAACCGTAATGTGCCATTCATTTTTTGTCCATTTGCCACTTTTAAAAACACCCGTAATAAATTCTACGATACTGAAAACAATCAAGAGAACTAAAATCTCATAATAAATTAAGCTGTCTGTAAATTTCATAATGGAATATATTTTGTAATGAATAATCAAAAGTTTGGGAATCGCATTTGATAGTTAAATGACTGATGATAAATGTTTTATTTGAAAATTTTCTTGTAAAAAGTATAAACATAGCAGCCCGCACAAAAGCCCAAAGCTGATTCGAGAAATGCAAAAAATATAAGCACCGCAGTGATATATAAAGTCGCTGTTAGATTATCGGTCAGAATTGTTGCAATGATTGCAACCGTAAAAGCAAGGCCAATTTTAGCTGCAAAAAGCTTGGGTGCTTGGTCGATTGGTTTTGCAGAAATCTTGAAAGTATTTACAGTAAAATCACTCAGTAAATTAAGCAAACTATATTTCCCAAAATCGAATGCCCGAAGAGCGAAATCGACTAATAGAAATACGGCTATAAGCCACGATTTTGTAAACAAGACCACCACACTAAGTGCCAAAACCCACAAAGCCGTTAGTCGAACTTTATTTTCATTGACTTTCTTAAAATCAACGGGGCATTCTAATTCAAAGCTCAAAGTTTTAAAAATCTATTTAATCTATATTTTATATATGCTTATTATTCAAAAAAACGAACTGGATACTTTCTTACAAGGCACTTTTTCATAAGTGTCTTGTAAGTATATAAAATGCAATTATAACTTAGCAGATTTATCACCAAGGGCTTTCAAAAGGCCATTCACATCTTCGTTAAATTCTTTCACAAATTCTTCGTAATATTTGCCAGTAGCTGGGCCTGTGTAGCCGGTATGAATCTTGCGAACTTTTCCTGTTTTATCAATATAGATGGTAGTCGGGAAAGACAATACTTCACTCAAAGCAGGCAATGCCTCCGACGCAAATTTCTTATCGGCCAAACCTGCAAACAAAATATCATACTGAATATCAAAGCGTTTTTTGAGTGATTCAAGTCTCGTTTTGGCAAAAGCAGGGTCGTTTTTACGCTCAAAAGCTAAACCGATTATTTCAACGCCACGATTTTTGTTCGCTTTATACCATGGCGAAAGAAACAGAGCTTCGTCGATACAGTTTGGACACCAACTACCCAAAATCGTTACGATAACGGCCTTACCTTTATATTTTGGGTCTTTCAACGAAACTTGTTTTCCTGTAAAAGCATCAGGAAAAGTGAAGTTAAAATCAGCACCCTCTTTTAAAGTTGTCAAGGTATAAGCATCAGGTAAAGCCGCTTTTTCGTTGCGAGTTCCTTTGATTGCTTGGCTTCCTCTGAAACCGATAAATTCGGCAGTCAATTCATCGCCATTCACAGTCCCTTTTATTAACGATGGATTTGACCCACTGAATGCCGATAAAAAAAACTCATTGCCTTTTACCGAACCTTCAAAATAGCGATAGTCGCCCGTTGTGCTTAAAATTGTACCCGTAAGTTTACTGCCCGTTTGATTGAAAACTCCAACGGTTTTATTACCTGAAGTGCCAATCAAGAAATCCCACGTACCTTGTAGGCTTACTTTGGCTTCTTGTGGTTTTTCAAAGAAACGATATTCTTTGCCAGCTTCGGCCGTGAACGGAATACCAGCATCGGGTGTAGCCGTACCAAGTTTGATAAATTTTCCATTCAAACTGCCGCTATTTTCAATTTTCGCTGCCAACACTGCATCAAAGATTTCGACAGGAATAAAGATTGAATCTTTTCTGATGGTATAATTTTTAAGTTCAAAACGCTCGTCGGCGTTCAACAGATAAACGTCTTTGTTGGTAATCTCAAAATTAAATGGGGCTTCATTTCCGCCAGCCACTGCAAACGTGCCACGCCATACACCTACTTGTGGTTTGGTTTGGGCGTTTACCGCAAAACTACCCACTAAATATGCCAATGAAAGGATGATTTTTTTCATAATCTTCTTCTTTATTTTATTGAGAAACAAATATAAAATATATAATCTATATATTTAGTAGATTATATAAAATATTTTTTTCTATTAGAAGAAAATATGGCTTAAAGAAGATTTTTAATAGTAATTAGACACCAAGAAAAGCATGAAAGGGCGGTTCTTAGAGCGTAAGAGAATCTTTTAGTATTAAATCAAGCAGAGAGGTGTTTTCGTAAATTTCTAAGCTTGCGTTTCTGATTTTTAACATAATGGGGCGAATACTACATGTTTCTTCGCTTTCGCAGTCATCGCATTTTCCGTAGAAATTTACTGATACACAGGGTGTTGGAGCTATTGGTCCATCAATGATGCGTAATACCTTAGCAACCGAAACTTCGTTGGGTGGTGTGCGGAGTAGGTATCCCCCACCCTTTCCTTTTTGGCTTTTGAGTATGCCTTGGTTACGGAGTTCGAGCAGGATGGCTTCCAAGAATTTCTTTGGAATTTTCTCTTCAACAGCAATGTCACTTATTAAAGTTGGTTCGTTTGCTTCAAATTTTTTAGTAAGCACCTTTAGTGCCTTGAGAGCATATTTCGCTTTCTTGGAAATCATATTGTGGTATTTTTCGTACTTTCTGAGCGAATTAACAAAGTTTTACCGAAAATATGAAATATTAGATTTAGTATTTATTGATTTGAAAATAAAAAACTGCCTTCCTGAAACACAATAAAGGCAGTCTGATGAAATTGAACCTTCAATAATACACTTAAAATCCGACTCCAAATTGGAATCCAATGGTAAAAGAAGCAGGCTTATCGTTGCCAAAACGAACGGGTAAAGGGACTGCCACAAAATAGTTGCTGTTTTTATTTTTCTTTACAACTTTATTCAGAACAGGAGTAAAGCCGTAGCGTCCGACAGTTTCGAATGCAGCACGAGTGACGAGCGTGAGCCCATGCGGATAACGAAACATTATGCCAGGATGAAATAAGAAATTATTGACTTTACTGACGCCTTTTTCTGAGCGAATGATAGGCACAAACTCAAAACTAAAACCAATTTTGTCGTTTTTCAGGATATTGATTCCCGTTGGAAAACCAATCGTATAACTCGATGAAAAATTGGTAGTGGTTTCGGTGTTTGTAAACGTGACAAGCGGATGCAAAATGCCCATGTAACCCGCAATTTTTGGATAAGTATTTTGCGGTGTTTGAGCCTGTGAAAAATAACTAATGATGACAAAAATGAAGATAATTATTTTTTTCATGATTTACTTTTTTTGTTGAACTGGCTAAATAAATTATCGAACGTTAGAACGCCCCATAGAAAATTATAATAATCAATTTCTTTACCCGAATTGCGTGCTTGAATGCCCCACACATAGCCCAAACTTCCTTTTATGTTTTTAGTGAATGGAAAATTCAGGCCTGCATAAAGCCTGTTTTGGTCAAAAATATTAGGGTTTCCACGCACTGCTTTGCCAAATTGAATGAAAATTTCATCGTTGACTACGGCAGTCAAGGTCTTTTTAAAGCCTTTGATTTTAAATGGCTTTTCAAGCCTAAGCATATATCTGACTCGCCAGTTTGGCTGAAAAACATTGTTATTCAATAAATCTCGATTTCGGTATTCTAAACCATATCGATTGATAATATTGAAATATTTACCCTTCGATTCATTGTCAATTCTTGCTGAAACCCGCCATTCACGGACACCAGGTTTCTCGATGTCGGTAGGTTGAGTAATCAAAATCCAGCTTTTGAAATATCCGATAGGTGATAACGATATTTTGGTTTTCGGAGAAACGGTATAATGCAACCAAGGCCAATAACTTGTGAATTGATTGGCCGCAAGTACATCAAAATCGGTTTGCTCGGTATTTTGTCGGCGGTGCTGTAAATACAATTCCCATCGTAAATTTTTACTCAGCGTGTCGGTTAAAACTAACCTCCCCCAAACCACATTGTGGTGGTAAATTTTTTGTGCTTTTGCTTCAAAAAAACAAATTATCGCAAGGAATATCCAAACGTATTTTTTCATCATAGGTAATATCCCATTTCGGTCATTGCAGCACGGGCTTTGCTATCAATGGTGTTTTTAAACTCGTGATTTTTGTAGGAAATGGCTTTCTCAAAATAATTTTTAGCCTGCTGTTTTTGGCCTTTCGCTTGAAGAATATAACCAATTTGCAGAGACGAACTCGCCCCAAAATGCCAAGCCTGTTTTTCGCTTAAAGTAATAGATTTCTCGAAATAGGTAATCGCTTTATCGGGTTGCCCTGTTCGATAGAATGCTTTTCCACCAAGAAAATAATATTCGGCCTGTTCTTTTGGACTAATCTGCTTTACATCAACATCTTGAATAACATCAAGAGCCTGCGTGCTATATCCGCCATCTAATGCCAAACGGGCATGTAAGAGGGTCTTATTGGGCAAAGTATGAGTTTTAGCGTAATTTTCGTAGAATTTCTCGGCAGCTTTATCAGTTTCTGAAGTTGAACTTCCTGCCGCTGGAATTTTGGATAAAAACGTTAGCGATTTTTTATCATCACCTGCCAAATAATTGCTAAAAAATAGTTTCAAATAGGCGTCTTTCAGAAATGCTTTGCCTTTGAAATTACGTAAATAGGCAGTGTACGAAGCATTTGCTGACTGAAATTGACCTTTCATCAAGGCAATATCTCCTCGATATATTTCCATGATTGGACAATAGAGATATTCTGAGCCGACTGGATATTTTTTAAGAATTTTTTGAGCTTGTTCGGCACGGTTTGTTCGCAGAGAAATGGCCACACCAATAAAATAAGCATTAGGATTTTCGGGTTGATTTTCAATGAATCGGAGTAATGAGGCATTATCTTTTTCGTCGAATTTTAATACAAAAGATTGGATATAAAGTGAGCAGTAAGCTGCCTCTGCTCCCCAGATTTTATCTTTAGTGGCCTTGTCGAGTTCGGACAACCCTTGATTTACATTTCCTTTCAGACCTAAGATTTTCAAAGCCCAACGGAAATTATCAGGCACTGAGCCAATGACAATATGAAGGCTACCCAGAGATTTATAATTTGGCAGGAAATTAGGAAAAAGCTTTTGGTTTTCTTCCAGTAGTTTAGCCGCTTGAATGATATTGTAAGCAGCTTTTACTTCGTGGCCGAAACGAATTTTGAGTAATGCCCATTGCAGTTTTATTTCGGCACGCAGAAAACGATTATAAGGTGAGCTTTCATCTAAATCTTCAATCAAATCAAGTCTTTCGTCTTCATTGTCGGCAATTCGCTTGAAATAAGCTTCTTCGTCGTTATTGAAAATCTCAACAAATTCGATGTAGTTTTCGAGGTAAAGTCTGAATGGATTATCCTTTTTTTCTTTCGCCAAAGCGGCTCTACAAGCATTGACTCTAAAATTAAATACATCAGTATATGCCTTTTGAACATTGGGGCTTAGTTCAAAATCATTAGCTTTGGTCAAAAGTGGAAAAAATAATAGGATAATAATTTTCAGATTTTTAGCCATAAAAACTCAACAGGAATGTGTTTTATTCTAATTTTTAGGCAAAATAAATGAAAAATAAATTATTATCCTATTAATTATATAGACTTTATATTTTTTATTGACAAATATGACCAATTAAACTATTTCTCCAATGGTTATTAAAGACTTAGATTTGTTACTTAAAAAGAAAATAGGCAATTATCAGGGTAATAAAAATATTGAAAAGTTGGGCAATCAGAAAGGCATATAATGGCTTTTTGCCTGCGTTGTTGAATAAATCCGAGAATTTGGTTTCAAGTCCGATGCTTGTAAAGGCCAATGCAAACCAAAGTCCTTGCAGTGATTTTAATCCGCCTTTTACGCTATCAATAGTTTCAGAAGAAACGAAGAAAGAAAACAGCAAAGAAGCTGCTATGAAACCAATGACAAACTTCGGAAAACGCTCCCAAATCACGCCCAACGTTGGTTTCGATTCTTTAGCCGTTTCTGATTGATTATTAGTGTATGTCCAGTAAACAGAAATAGCAAACGCAGCCAAACCAAGCAATACATTTTGAGAAAATTTAACGATTGTGCTGATTTTGAGGGCTTCTTCACCCACCAAAGTTCCAGAGGCAATTACCGCTCCCGTGGTATCAATTGTACCGCCGAGCCACGCCCCCGTTACGGCTTCTGACAAACCCAGTGCTTTGGCAATAAAAGGCATGAAAATTATCATCGGAATGGCAGTAATCAACACAATAGAGATTACGTAGGATAATTTTTTAGAATCTCCTTTGATAGCTCCTGCCGTTGCGATGGCCGCCGAAACACCACAAATAGACACGGCACTTGAAATGATAATAGCCAATTCTTCGTCGATTCCGAGTTTTTTTGATACCCAAAAAGCAAAATACCAAACTGAAACTACTACCAATAAAGCTTGAATTAGCCCCAACGAACCCGCTTTTAGAATATCTCCAAAAATGACACTTGTTCCTAAAAGTACCAAGCCGATTTTAACGAATAGCTCGGTTGAAAGAGACTCTTTAAGCCAAGCTGGAACTGCAAAAAAGTTACTGATTATCAAGCCAATAGATAGACTAAAAATAACGGCTTCGAGGTTCCAATTTTTCAGAAAAGCATTTCCTGCAAGAATCAAGGCTAATAAAGTAAACACAAATACTATCGGAAAGCCTTTTACGGTGGCGATGACATTTTTGCCCAGTGAGAGTGTAGCTAAGATAGCAACGACATAAACTATCACAAATACAAAAAGGATATTCATTAAATTGCTGATTGTCAATACTTTTTCAAATAACTCAAAAGTATCTTTCCATCCAAAAGTTGGATTTGGAATTTTTAATCCGATGAGAGCTAAGGCAATAATAAGAAAACCATAGACCACGACAGTCCAGTCTTCAGTGAGTTGGAGTGTTTGTTTTTTGTTTGACATAGGGTTAGTTTTTTATATTAGAAATTTACTTTATGAGTTTTCGGTTTTTCAAATCAAACTTCTGACCACGAGACAAAAAATAAAAGGGGCCATTATTGCCCGAATCTCCCGTAGGATTTCTATTGTTACCAGAGAAGTTAACAGCCTCGTAGATGGCCACAACTGAATTACCAATCACTTGAAATTCGTTTTTCTGTACCACAATTGCGGTGCTTTCATCAATACCGATTCCCAATAAATTCGGGTATTTTTTGACGATTTCAATTAAATCAAATTGGCGATTTCTGGTCAATAAGTGCTGGTCAATGGCCGTATTATGCAAAAAATCTAAACCTTTGGTGTGGTCGCCTTCTAAAATATTTGGGCCATTGGTATCACCACGGTGCAAGAATGAACCTTGAATGGTAGCCCCTGCTGAAGTACCACCAATTACCCCACCACGATTTAGCAGATTTTGAAATTCTTTGTGGGTTTGGGTGTTGAGATACGAGTCAGCCAAACGCCATTGACGGCCACCGACAAACCAAACACCCGTTGCGGTTTTGAGGGGTTTCACGAATCCTTCGGTATTGGCTTCTTTGGGGTCGGTCGTGTGTAAAACTGTAACTTTGGCTACGCCAAATTTCTCCAGAAACTCTTTTTCTGCCGAAAATCCCTTACTGGCTTTAATACTTGAATCGCCCGCAGCAGTAGGAATTACTACGATATTCGCACCTTCGCCTCCAGCAAGTTCTATAAATTTTGCCCATACTTCGGCAGGAACTTTACCACCACCTACGATTACCAAAGAGCCTTTTTCAGGGCCAATAAATTCCTCTTTTTGTTGTGCAAAACCTGACAATAATGTAGTTAAAAGCAGGGAAATTAGGGTAGTTATTTGTTTCATTTCTCGTGAAGGTTTAATGTTTAGAGAATATATCTTTCAAAGCACGTTGAGCAGCGTGATAGCCGCACATTCCATGCACACCACCACCTGGCGGAGTTGATGATGAACAAATATACAATCCCTTTTCGGAAGTTCTGTATGGTGAATATCGCAAAGCTGGGCGAGTGAATAACTGCCCTAAATCAATGATTCCGCCATTAATATCGCCGCCAATGTAGTTCGGATTATATTCTTCCAACTGCTCGGTATTGAAAGTATGTCTGGCTAAAATGCGTTCTCTAAAACCTGGGGCAAAACGTTCTACTTGCTTTTCAATGATTTCGGTCATGTCTTTTTTTGAACCATTGGGTACGTGGCAATAGCCCCAAACAGTGTGTTTTCCTTCGGGAGAACGAGTATTGTCAAAAACAGATTGCTGAGCCAATAATACAAAGGGGTTTTCGGGGTATTTGCCTTGTGAAGTTTTTAATTCTGCCTGCGTTATTTCTTCAAAAGTATTTCCTAAATGCAATGTACCTGCTTCACAGGCTTTTTCGGAGGTAAATGGTACTGCTCCATCTAATGCCCAATCTACTTTGAAAACTCCCATTCCGTAGCGATATTTTTCGAGCTGCCATTTGTAGATAGTTGAAAAACGATGTCCCGCAATTTGTAGTAATTGCCGTGGTGTAATATCAAATAAAATGGCTTTAGTAGATGGTAGTTGCTTCAAAGATTTTACATGAAACTTAGTCTCAATTTTTCCGCCCAAAGAAGTAAAATAATAAGCCAAAGCATTGGCTAAAGACTGCGACCCACCTTTTGGAATCGGCCAACCCGATTGATGTGCGGCAGTAGTTAGTACCAAGCCAATAGCTGAAGTCGTTAGGTTATTTAGTGGCTGAATCGAATGTGCTGCCATGCCCACCCAAAGTGCTTTTGCTTCTTTAGTTTTAAACCTCTTGGCTAACCAAGTGGCTGGTTGAAAAGCATTTAATCCAAATTTTGTAAAGCCAATAGGGTCTTTTGGAAAATGAAGCGGAGCTAATAATTCGGGTAAAAGTATCTCCCATTGCTTGGCAATAGGTTGTATTAAATTAAGGTAATTCTCTTTATCAATTCCCAAACTTTCGGCTGTTTCTTGTAGTGAATTTGTTAAAATTGCTGCTGTGCCGTCATCAAGTGGGTGAGCAGCTGCAATTTTGGGTTGAATAAATTCTAAACCAAATTCGTGTAAAGGCAGAGTTTTGAAAAATGGAGAAGCATAAGCCAACGGATGAATGGCCGAACAAATATCGTGTTTGAAACCTGGCAATGTGAGTTCGGTCGTGCGTAATCCACCGCCAATAGTAGATTTTGCTTCAACAATCAGCACCGAAAGTCCTTGTTGTTGGAGTGTAATGGCAGCGGCTAAGCCATTGGGGCCAGAACCAACTACAATTGCATCAAAATCTGTTTTCAGTTTATCTATCATTTAAAGGTTTCTGGTTTGAAAAATACCTTGCCATCTTTTTTAATTTGCCAAGCCGTAATCGGATTCATGTGATAACCGCCATCGCTGCCACGTGCTTCAAAAAGTTGTTTGAGGGTTGGTTGGGTATAGCCCGTTTCGTCAGTTACTCTACTCAAAATTTCTGTTTCTTCGCCTTTCCATTGCCACAAATAGCGAAACTGAACGTGTGCTTTGTCAAGAATTGGGTCGTTTAGTTGGGCAATTTGCCAATTTTTACCCGCATCGGTACTCACTTCTACTTTTACTACTTTTCCACGACCCGACCACGCTAAACCACGAATTTCTATCCATCCCTTTTCGACTTGCTGCGGAAAAGATGGAAAAGTAATGATAGAACGAGCATCCATATCAAAACTAAAAATGCGATACTTACCCTCTTTAATAGGTTCAGTATATTTAGAAGTTTCTTCACGGGTATAATAAGGAGCGTCTGAAAGTTCAATTCTTCTCAACCATTTCACACTCGTATTTCCCTCCCAACCTGGATTAAATAACCTGACAGGGAAACCCTGCTCAGGTCGAAGTGGCTCACCATTTTGGGCGTAAGCAATGATGGAATCTTCCCAACCTTTTTTTACAGGAATACTACGAGTCATTACGGCTGCATCTCCACCTTCCGCTAAAAACCATGAGGCATTTGGTTTTACGCCAACTTCATTGAAAAGCGTTGAAAGTTTCACGCCCGTCCATTCACTTTGGCTCGTTAAACCACAGATTTCCTGAGGAGTGAGGTTATCTTTTCCACCTCTAAAATTTCCCGAACATTCAATAAAAGCAATGCGTGAAACTGATGGAAAACGCTTTAAATCAGCTACGGTAAAAACCAAAGGTTTTTCGACTAAACCATGAATCAGTAACTCATGTTTGTTGGGGTCAATGGCAGGAACGCCAGCGTGATGCCGTTCAAAATGAAGGTCAGAAGGTGTAATAATACCATAAAAATCTTGCAAAGGCGACCTCGACGAAATATCCGAAAGTTTTTTGACTGATTTAACATATGGCGAACGAGTACCGATTTCGCCCGCAGGTGTACCAAATTTTTTAGTTGGGTCTTCGTAAATAGCATTTTCAGAAACCGCTTTTTGAATCGTCTGCCCTTTGGCGGTTTGAACAATCGCCACGGCGGCCGTTGCTAAACCACCGAGTAGTTTTCTACGAGATAGTTTTTCGGGGTAACGCTGCGTAATTTCTACGATTTTATCTAATTTCATCTGATTTCTGCACCTCCTTTGCGGTCATCGGGTACAAACAAATTTTTAGCGGGCATTTCCACTTTGGGTAATGTCTGGGCATTAATTACCGCTTTTTCGTCGATAATTCCGTTAGCGTTCAATAAGTAGGCTGTTAAGTGATAAACCTCCTCGTTGCTCAAAGAACCAGGTTCGTTGAATGGCATGGCACGGCGGACGTAGTCAAAAACCGTTGTGGCATAAGGCCAATAATTACCGATTGTTTTCTCTCTACGCTTGTCTGTGGGTGTTTTGTTAGCGACCAAAGAACCGTTTGGACCACCGATACCGCCAACACCGTGGCAGGCCACGCATTTTGACTCAAAAATAACTTTTCCTTTTGCCGAAATTCCTTCGCCTTTAGGCAGTCCTTTCCCATCTGGTCGCACGTCAATATCAAGTCGGTCGATTTCGGCTTGGGTGGCTTTTCTGCCATAACCAAATGAGCTGGGTATGGTATCTAAAAAAGACTCTCTATCAGCAACTTTCACTTGATTGGTATCGATGAAAGTTGCTGACACAAAAAAAGATAGCGAACTAAACAAGATAAAATATTGAGTTTTTCTCATAAAATTTAATCATATTTACCCGCTTCGAGTGTGCTTCTCGTTAAAGCATATTTTTTATTGTAACGGTCAAGTACTACGTGAATAGAATCTTTCTTTTCGTTGATACCCGATAGAATTACTCTTCCACCACCATTCAAAACCGTATATTTTAAAATCATTCGATTGCGTTTTGTTGGGCGACTTTCGGCCTCAATCCCTTTGGTTCGACGAGCCGAACGAGCAATTGGGTCAATTTTAGGGTCTTCTTGGCCAATAATTGCCAATGCTTCTTTTGGAATCCAATTATCTGCTTTTGGTTTTTCACCCTTTTTCTTGGCTTTCGCATTTGTGCTATTATCGCCACCAAAATCAGCTCTGTTTCCTTGAAACTCACGTCCTTCTTGACGATTTCCACGGTTTTTATCTTGCAAATACAATACATTATGTACCGTATCGGCTTCATAATAAAACACTCTTTGGCCACCCGCTACGCCTGTCAACTCAAACGTTCGGTTGATGTCTCGCATCGGAGCTCCTCCCCCATTCGATAAATCTAATTCGACTGGTTTATTGGTTTTGAAAGTCAAGGTTGTCCATTTTTCAAACGTAGCTTGTTGCCATCTGGTAGTATCTAATGGCGAATACGGAATCACCTGATTATTGATTTTGAATTCGGTCACGTTGTAGTTTCCACGCAATTCTTTGATTCCTTTTAAAGCAGGTTGTTTGTAAGGGTCATACAAGAAGTTGACGATTGCCAAGTAAGTAAACACAGGCAAAAACAAGATAATTGTGGCAGTTTTGAGCGTAATACGAGTGATTCTTTCCCATGCTTTATCAAAGGTCGGATAGAAAACAAACGGCACGGTGTATTTTTCAAGAATCAATAAATTATAAACTCTTGGAATATAAACCACCAGCAAAAAGGCTGAAAACAACACAAAATACGAACTATACACGTGTACGCCACCATCGTAGGCAAAGTTTACATACACAATATCGGCCAATGCTCCGAAAAGCAAAACTGCTCCCCAGAAAGTTGTCGCTCTGAAAAATAACAATGCACCAGCCGCTACTTCAACGATACCCGTAAAGACTTCGTACCACGGCACAATTCCGATGGATAACCAATAGATTTTTTGTAGAGTCAAATCACCAAAATCGGTGTTTAGAACTCCCCAAGATGGATAAGGCAATTGCGTTGGTGTTAATTTCGTGAAACCAAAACCAATGATACCGATACCTGCACGGTAACGAACTACTACATTTAGCCAGTAGTAAAGTAAATTATACTCGGTACGTTCTTTTTTTCTAAATTTGGCAATAGCTGTCCAAATAAGACCAATAACGATAGCAAAAATCAGTGTGATTACCCAAACAGCATACCCTTGCAGCGTTGAGCCAAAGATTTTATTGCCAAAGAAGTTTAAGCCAGAACCAAAACGAGCAATGTCATAGACATCACGGTAATGTAAATGCAGCCAATCGAAAGTAAAAATATCTTTATACCAATCCAGATTATTGGGCAAAGTCATGGCAATAAAGAATACAAAAGCAATGCGAAAGGCTATTTTGTGCCATTCTTTCCAAGTTTTTGCTTCGGCAGGTGTTTTGGTGTGAGAAGCGTTTTCAGGTAATTCTATACCCAAATCTTCACTAACTATATTTAATTTTGAATCAGACATAATTTTAGAGTTTTGAATTGGTTAGAATTATAATTTCAACGCATTTCTACGACCTGATTTTTTCGCCTCAATGGTCAAGTATTTTTTATTGATTTTATTCAAAACCGCATAAACCGAATCCTTACCAGCACTCAAGCCCGACAAGACAATCGTCGAGTCATTCAAGCGTTTAAACGAAAGCGACAGCTTATCAGAAGCATGGTGTTTGTTGCGATTATTCAGCAAAAGTGCCGATTTTGTAGAATCAAAATCATAACTATAATAGTGGCGGCCTTGTGAACCTGCAAATTCATAGATACGATTGGAGTCTGCTTTATAGAGTTCTTCGCTCGGTAAATGCTCAATAATTACGGGCTTATTTGATTTGATACTCAATGTATTCCATTTTTCAAAAACCACATTTTGCCATCGAATTGGGTCGGTTTTTGAATAAGGAATCGTCTGATTATTCCAGCGAAACTCACTTACGTTATATAACCCACTGATGTTTTCGATGCCTTTTGCTTTTGGAAAATGATAACCTTTGTTTTTATAGCCCGCATAAGTCTTGAAGCCATAAAAAACCACAAAAAATAAGATGAAAACTGTTTTTAGAGCAATGCGATACTGCTTCCATTTTCCAGCAAAAATTGGTTGAAAACGGTTAGGTGCAGTTGGTTTTTCGAGAGAAAGTAAATTAAATAATCGGATAGCATCAAAAGCGAAAAGATAGAGAGCCAAAGCAACGAGGTAGAAGGCATAAACATATTCGCCGCCTTCGTAGGCGATATTTGAAATGGCTACGTTTCCAGTAAAAGGAAGAATGATTAGCGTGGCAATCGTTGCCGTTTTACGATTCAATAAAAGTAAACCCGCCACAATTTCTACCAAACCCAAAAACGATTGGTAACTTGGCACAACACCCAAGCCGACAGAAAATAATTTCCAAGCCGTGAAATCTCCATAATTGGTATTAAGATTACTTAATGAAGGAAAAGGGGCTTGAATTGGGAAGAATTTCAAAAACCCGTAAGCAATAACGCCAATCGCTAAACGATAACGAACCAATACTCGAAGCCAATAATAGAATTGGTCGTAATTAGGTTCTTTGGTGTAAATTTTATCCCAAATAAATGTTCCGATAGCAGCCATTAGGATGATAATTAGCCAATTAAAAAAGCTATCATCACCCGTGAAAGTTGGAGAGTATCTCGATAAATAAAAAATATCTCGATACTGAATCTGCAACCAATTGATTGAAAAAAGGTGTTTAAAAAACCTTACATCTAAGGGTAACACCTGCAAAAAGAAATAAATACCGAAAAACTTAAAAACAGTTTTTTCTATATTACTCCATTCGCTTTGCGAGTTAAATTCAATAGATTTTGACATAGTAGAGGTATTTAGGTAAGTGTTTGTAACTCCTAATTTTTTTTATCAGTCCTATGAAGCAAGCTCCTCATAGGACTGACATATATTTTTAGTACCCTGGGTTTTGCACCAACGCTTTATCAATCAATAATTCAGTAATAGGAAGCGGTAACAATAGACGGTTAGCATCGGTTACATTGAAAACCTGTGTCGCACGACCCGTACGCACTACATCGAACCAGCGGTGTGGCTCTAAGGCAAATTCTACACGTCGTTCGTTTTCGATAGCTAATAGAAGTGCATCTTTCGTTGTGGCGGTTGCTACTGCAATACCAGCACGGTCACGAATAGCATTCAAATCATCAAGACCATCGGTTAGTTTATCAAGATTGGCACGGGCCTCAGCACGAATTAAGTAGATTTCAGCGATACGAAATACAAAAGTTGGGTCAGTTGCTGGCGTGCGGTAATATAAATTTCCGTACCAACGATTCTGATTATCTTTTGCAATAAGCGTACTGCGTCCACCACCTACTTTTGGGTCGTTCAATAAGGCAACAATTGCATCATTCGGAGCCCACTGGCGAGTTCCACCATTCGTCTGTGGTTGCCATTGTCCACGATGAGTATTGGTCTCGTTGGCACTGTAGAAAATCTCAAAAACCGATTCTTGTGTGCCTCTGACATCATTCGCAAAGAAAGCATTATATGGTTTTACAAGTCTGTAATTGGTATCTGTTATCAATTTTGAAGCATATTCTTCTGCTTTTTCCCACTCTTTTAAGTATAAATGCAAGCGAGAACGCAATGCCCAAACCGTTTTACGAGTAGCTCGGTAACGGTCAGTTGTAGCTGGGAGTAATGGCTCGGCAGTTTCGAGGTCTTTCAAAACCAACGCATACGTTTCGGCTTGTGAGCTTCTGCTTACCCCTCTGTTTTCGGTTGGGTTTGAAGTGGGTTTCGTAATTAAAGGCACGCCACCCCAAGTACGAGCCAAATCGAAATAAGCCAATGCTCTGATAAAATAGGCTTCACCCACTAATTGATTTTTTAGGACATCGGTCAAAAGTGGGTCTGTTACCGTTGGAACTTTGGCAATGACATTATTTGCACGATTGATGGTACGATAGATAGCCGTCCATGCACCTCCAATCGTCGAATTATCGGCGTTGACTTTTTTATTGATAAATTCCTGCACTTGCGATTGCGAGCCAGTCCATTGAATATTATCGCCAGTCAGATAACCGATTGATTGAAAGGTAGTTCCGTAATAACTACCATTGCTCAATGCCGAATAAACCCCTCGAAGAGCAGTTTCGGCCGAAGTTTTATCGAAAATTGTTTGCGTATCAGAAATTGATTCTAAAGGCTGTACATCTAAAAATTTATTGCACGAAACTGTTGATGTAAGTAAACCTATGGATAATATATACTTTAATGCTCTCATTATTCTATTGATTTAATTTTTTCAAAAAATTGACCTTGAATTAGAATGTCAAACTTAAACCAGCTTGAAAACTACGTGGCTGTGGAGGCGTTCCTAAGTCAATACCTTGTGCGTTTTGGTCGCTACTCGCACTCGACTCAGGGTCAAGGCCAGTGTATTTTGTCAATAAGAAGAGATTCGTACCATTTACGTACACTTTCAAAGCATCAGCTTTCAATTTGTTGGCGATTGCTTTCGGGAAGTTATAAGCCAAATTCAAACTACGAAGACGTAAGAATGAGCCATCTTCCAACCATCGGCTGCCGCCGTCACGGTAGTTGTTTACGTTTACACCGTCTGGTCTTGGCACGTCCGTAATATCGCCAGGTTTTTGCCATCTGGCATTATTGCTCGCAAAAATCACACGAGCGGCATCTCTTGCACCACCACCTTCGCCAAAAAATTTATTATGGTTATAAATCTTGTTACCGTATTGGAATGCCAAAAATGCTGAAAGTTCAAAGCCTTTATAACTCACATTATTAGTCAATCCACCGAAGAATTTTGGCCAAATACTGCCCACAATTTGGCGGTCAGCTACCGTAATTTGTCCATCTTTGTTTACATCTTCATACACAACGTTTCCAGTTTCAGGATTGACCGAAAGTTGTTTATAGACCCAAAACGAATAGAGTGGAGTGCCTTGTTGTTGCAAAATCAAATCACGGCTTCCGTAACGAAGCGGATTTTCAAGTTTTTCGATTTTATTGATATTTTGTGCCACATTGAAACTGGTTGTCCATTTTAAACCTGCTCTTTCATAGTTGATGGTATTGATATTCAGTTCAAAACCTTTATTACTGATTTCGGCGGCATTGCTCCAATAATTGGCAAAACCAGTGGTGCTTGGCAATGCCAACTGCAAGAGCCCATCACGAGTATATTTTGTATAATAGTTAATCTCAAAAGAAACTTTGCTATTGAATAATGAAGCATCTAAACCTACATTGAACTGATTGGTGCGTTCCCATTTCAAATCTGGGTTAGATAATTGTTGTGGTGCAATACCTGGGCTTCCCTGATACGGAGCTCCACCAGTCCAAAGTCCTTGGGCTGCGAAGTTTCCGATACCGTTCTGATTTCCAACAATGCCATAACTGGCTCTTAATTTTAGGTCAGAAATTAACCCAACATCTTTCAAGAAACTTTCTTGTTTTAATCGCCAAGCTGCTCCTACTGCTGGGAAATACCCCCACTTGCGTTCAGAACCGAATCTTGATGAACCATCGGCTCTTATACTGAAGTTGACTAAATATTTTCCATCAAAACCATAATCAGCTTTGGCAAAAAATGAAGCAAGATTACTTTTGCTCCAACTTTGTGTACTGGTTGTTGTGGCAGCGGACGAGATGATTTTGAATGAATTATTTGCAAATCCACGACCTTCGGCATAAGTTCTTGTCAAAACATCGCTTTGAAGCGTATTTCCTACAACAACTCCCAAAGAATGTTTTTTGCCAATTTTCTGACGATAAGTCAATGTTTGCTCATTCAACAAAGAAGTAAATTGGCTAATTGAAGAAGTGGCCAAACCACCTTGAGCACCCAAAAGCAAGAATGTATTCCAGTATTCAGATTCGTTGTAGTTATTATAATCGGCACCCCAACTTGAGCGTAGTTTTAGGTTGGGTAATAATTCTGCTTCGGCATATAAATTACCAATATATCGCAAACTCGTTGAGTTCACATCGTAATTATCAAGTAAAAGGGTTAAGTTATCAAAACCAGCTCGGCCAACCAAAACTCCGTTTTCGGTAGGTGAAAGATACGTTGGTGTATGCAAAGCGGCTTGTAAAAGCCCCCCTTGAGGGCCATCACCCGCACGAGCCTGATTTCGATACGTACGACTAAATGAGTTACTTACACCAATTTGAACTTTATCATTGATTTTTTGGTCGAGGTTTACTTTGAAACTCGCTCTATCAAATGTTATCGGTTTCAAAATTGCTTCTTGAGAATTGAAGCCCCCACCGATGTAGTATTTGGTCGTTTTTGTGCCACCAACCAACGAAATATCGTAGTTTTGAAGTGTTGCCGTGCGAAATGCTTCGCTTAGTCGGTCGTATGTTTTTTGCTCTTCTGGTAGTCCACGACCACCTTCTGATACGGGTCTGAAAGGACGGTTGGCAAAAGTTCTATTCAAAGAAGGCGTATCTTTTCCTGTGTTTATCCACCATTCATTGACGAGTTGAGCGTGTTCGGGGCCAGTGGTTAATTCCCACAGTTTGATAGCTTTTGCTTGGCCATAGCTTACATTGAAGTTTACTTTGGGGGCTTGCTCGAAATTTCCTCTCTTGGTAGTAATCAAAATAACACCGTTTGCTCCACGAGAACCGTAGAGGGCCGTTGCTTCGGCATCTTTCAATACCTCAATACTTTGGATATCAGAAGGATTTAGGTCGGCAATCGGAGAAGTTGCCTTGCCACCAGTTCCGATAGTTTGAAGACTATTGCTATTAATAAATACACCATCAATTACATAAAGTGGGTCGTTATCGGCATTGATTGAGGTTGCTCCACGCACTCTGACGTTTACGGTTTCACCTGGAACTCCCGTTGGAGAAGAAATTTGTACCCCCGAAACTTTTCCCTGCAATTGTGCATCAATACTACCCACAGGAATAGCGTTTACTTCGAGCGGATTTACTTTAGTGATAGAACCAATCAAGTTTTTGCGTTCTTGTGTGCCATAGCCCACAACCACAATTTCGCTTAACTGCTTGGCATTGGTTTGTAACGAAATTGAGATTGAACTTGTAGTTGCTAAAACCTCTTTTAGTTCGTAACCAATGTAATTGATAATCAGCGTGTAAGGTAATTTTTGACCTGTTTTGAAGTAAAACTTCCCTTCACCATCGGTAATTACTCCGTGTGTAGTGCCCTTAATCTGTACTGAAGCACCAATGAGTGGTTCGTTTGTTTTTTCATCTAAAACCCTCCCTGAAAGCGTGGAGTTAATCGTGACATCTGCATTCTGAGCTATAATTACTGATGGAATTAGTAAAATAGCCAATAAAAACTGTACAAGTAGCTTTTTTTTCATTTACTTTGTATTGGTTAATTTAAAAAATAAGGTACTGGGACGATTGCACCGCAATCGCCTGAATCATTCCGCAATGAGCCTTTTTTTGACCAGCCACTCTTGTTCCAGCAAGAGTGGCACTTTTTGGCTTTTTTTTAGTTATGTGAAACTTATATTCTTCAATTTTTAGTCTAAATACCTACTGACAGCCCTTCTAAATAGCTGAAGATACAACCACCGTAAATTCTTCTAATTTATTAGAACTGTCTTTGTAGGTATTTATGACTATCGTAGTTAGGCTCAGTTTTTATATTTTTATTAATCTATAAAATCCATAGACAAAGTAAATTATTTATTTTTCATATTCCTAAAAAAAGAAAAACTTTGTTTAACTATTCTTTTAAAAGTACAATTTTTTATGAAATTATTTTCATAAAAGAAAATTATAAAAAACTAATAATCAATTACTTACAGTCAATTTAGTGTAATAAAAGACCTAAAAATAATTAGGCCTTTTATACGCTCCGTCAAATTAATTTATTGTAGCTCAAGCGGTTACAATAAACCTACTGCTTATCTATCAATACACAACACTCGCTGATTGAACTGTGTGTAAATCCTTAACTAAAAAGCGTTTTTTCTCTTGTTTAAAAACCTTTGCGATTGCTCGTACGGCAGTATCAATCTCAAACAATGAATTGTACTTTGAGAAGGAAAATCTGACGTTTTCACCATCTGATTTTGGGTACAATGCACTGATAACATGGGAACCACCTTTCGACAAATTCAAGCAAGCACTGCCACTCGAAACATGAATTCCCTGTTCGTCGAGTATATTTTGTAAAAGTCGATTATCGGGCAAAACTGTGAAACGAGCATTGACAATATTGGGTACGCTTTTACTCAACGATTCGCTTTCACCATTAAATTCAAACTCTTCTAAATCTAAGCGTTTTAGTCCACTGATAAGTCGTTCTTTCAGAGTTTGGTTATGTTTATGCACTTTTTCGAGATTGCCGTTCGCTGTTTCGAGAGCTTTAGCAAAACCAACAATACTGACTACATTTTCAGTACCACCACGATAGCCCCTTTCTTGCCCCCCTCCGTGCAACAACGAACTTAAATTAGTACGTTTGTGTGCATACAAAAAACCAATTCCTTTTGGTCCATGTATTTTGTGGCTTGACCCCACCGCAAAATCAACACCATTGTTTTTTAAGTTTACTGGAATTTTTCCAAGACTCTGCACTATGTCTGAATGAACGATACCTCGGTACGATTTAGCAATTTCGCTTACTTCTTCAATGTTTGTGATATTGCCGATTTCGTTGTTTACGTGCATCAAACTCACCAAGGAGCGTGGGTTTTCAGCCAACAATTGCTCCAAATGATTTAGATTGATATTACCCTTTCGGTCGAGATTCACAAAGCTGAGTTTTATTTTATTTTTACAAAAATGCTCGGTAAAAGTCTCAAGAATTGATTTATGCTCAATGGCACTCGTAATCACGTGTTTGATATGATATGTTTCTAAAGAACTCGAAATTGCCCAATTATTAGCCTCTGTTGCTCCCGAAGTAAAGAAAATCTCTTCGGGCAGTACATGTAAAATATCGGCAATGGTTTGTCGAGAAGTTTCGATTGCTTCGTGTACTTTTCGGCCTAAACTATGGTTTGACGATGGATTTCCATAATACCTATATAGATAAGGCATCATTGCGTTTAGAACTTCCGAATCTATGACGGTTGTGGCTGCGTTGTCTAAATAGATATTCATTGTGTTTTCCAATAGGTTTTTAGTTCATTGATTAAGTGTATATAAGTCAGTTTTTAAGGAATAATGGTGGCTTTAAGATTATGGTAGGATTCAGCTATTTCTGAACCCTACCTAATGCTATCCTTTTCAACCTAATTTCAAGTATTAAACTCTAAAACATATTATAATGCTGGTATCAACGTTATGACCAATTCAAAATCTTCGTAAATAAATTTGTCTCCTAAATTCTCAAAGAAAATTTTTGAGCCACATTTGATTCCGATATCAGTGCGATTGATGGGTAGCTTTCTTGCTGTATCAAACCAGCTTGGCATTACCATCTTTGGCATTAATATCTATTATTATAATTGACTGCAAATCAATATCAAAAGCTCTCTCCCTTAGTTTTGTACTATCTACTATTTTTTATAATTCTCTTTGGTTTTACTACAAGTAATTTATTTTTTACGAATAATTTCCCTGCAAAATGCTCAAGTTGAATATGTATGGATAGCACTCTCTTACCGAGCAAAAATGCACAGCAGATGGTCCATAATTTGACAAGTGTAAAAAGAAATTCTTAATACGATATTAACAATAGCATTGTAAAGCAGGGTAAAAACGATTATTTAAATGATGGGCAAGTTTTTCGCCTATAAGAGAGAGGAGCGACAATACCACCATTGTCTGGGAATTGAATCTAAGGTTTTTCATGTATTTTTTATTTTATTTGATTTATCTGTTTAGGAATTGGCACCTTACTGGTGGTTAGCAGGTTGCCAGAAGTTCGTCGAGCCTAATCTCTTTCTTCGTTCTTAATAAATCTATTAATCTACTTATTCGATAGACAAAGATACTTTATAGAAATATATTATCCAAACTTTTTTTCATTTTTTACAGTAACGTCTCTACTAAGACGTTACTGTGGTTTGGTAGATGTCGTACCAATCTTGTTGGCTGAGTTTTATTTGTGTTGCACTGGCTGCATTTTTTATACGAGTTTCGGATAGAGACCCAATAATTGGTAAAGTTCCTAACTGAATGAGCCAAGCAACGGCCGTTTGTTCAATATTGGCGTCGTATTTTTTGCTGATACTTTCGAGTTTTTCTTTCAAAACTGCCGCTTTTCCTTCTTTTCCTTCAAAAATTTCGCCACCTGCCAACGGAGCCCACGCCAAAGGCTTACTGAAACTTTGTTTGATAAAATCAATCCGACCGTCTTCGATGGCCGTTGTATTCATCACATTTAGCTCGATATGGTTCGTTACGATTGGAATGGTCAGATAAGATGCCAAAAGTTTATGTTGAAAAACATTGAAATTGGCTACTCCAATATGATTTACCTTACCAGAATTAACGACCTCGGCCAAAGCCATTGCAGTTTGCTCTGGGTCAGATAAAACATCGCTTTGGTTTAATAAAAATATATCAATATAGTCGGTTTTTAGTTTCTTGAGTGAATTATCAACACTCTCAATGATGTAATCTCTTGCATTATCGAAATAATAGGTTTTGCTATTATCTGATTTTCGGATACCACATTTACTAAATAATACGATATCTTCTCGACGAAAACTTTTACTGGCTATTACCTTTCCGAAATGTTCTTCAATTGTAAAATCGCCGTAAATATCTGCGTGGTCGAAGGTATTAATACCGAGTTCTAAACATAAATTGACGATTTGTTCCATTTTTTGTGTGGTCTGAGAACCCAAATTCTCCCATCTCCAAAATCCATAAATTGCTTCTGATACTTTAGGTCCTGAATCGCTCAAATAAACTTTTTTCATACGTTGCTGTTCTGTAAAATGTTTTTTTTAAAAATAAGGTTGGTATAAATATATTTTGAGTGATTTAGAATGTGAGATTGAAATAAATCTGGGTAAATCAATGATAAATTTACCCAGAATGAAATAGTTCAACAAAATCACGTAAATCACGTAATCGCATTTTCAGATGAGAGTTTTCTTCCCACCATAGATAAATCTTAAATAAGCAATTTTTGCTTTAGAGACTACATCATAATCAACGGCCAAAATTATCAATGAGATAAATGACAATACAGAAATAGTAATTTGTGGGAAATACCAAATAAGTGGTAGTGCAATGATAGCAATTCGCACGAATTCGATATAAAAGACCCATCGGCGTTGTTCCAAAATTGCTCCGCAATTGATAAGCGTAGCTATGATAGTTAGTGCAATGATGGTTTGCAAAAACGCATTGATGTAATGCTCAAATAGTAAAAAAGTAAAGAGCGTGACGAGCATCAGCCCCATCTGTATCAATACATATTGCTTAAATTTGTTGGAATGTGTTTTTACTTTGTACTTCGATAAAAGTTTGCTCTCTACAATTGCCCTTGCATTTGGGTCGAAATTACTTGGTGAACCAAAAATAACTTTCACTTTATTCAGAAAACCTTTAGTTTGAGAAACCGAATAGGCAATTTCAACCAAAAAATGGAAATGTTGCCAAAGGAAACTTTTACTTTCAAGTTGCTTCGTAAGGCCATAAACTACTGGTTCGGTTTTTTCAGCAAACGTGCCAAAAAGTTTATCCCAAATGATAAACATATCGCCGTAGTTTTTATCCAAATACACCTCATTACTGGCATGATGCACCCCATGATGCGTAGGTGTAACGAAAATGTATTCGAGAATACCGAGTCGGCCAATGAGTTGGGTATGAGTAAAAAATGGGTAGATTCCGTGGATAATTAATAAAACGCTAATCATGTGCGGTGGAAAGCCAATAATTGGGAGAATCGACCAAAAGAGTGTACGCACTACCGCCTGAAAAATAGTAATACGAGCCGCCGCTGAATAGTTAAATTCTTCACTCGAATGATGTACCACATGAAATCCCCAAAAGAGATTGATTTCATGCCCGAAACGGTGGTACCAGTACCACACAAAATCGGTTACCAATAATAAGACAATCCAAAGTAAAATGCTGGGTTTTATGTCGAAAACGGCGAATTTTTCGTGTAAATAGACATAAAAAAAATAAAAACCACCCGCTGTAAAGGCATCAATCAAACGCTCAGCAATACCCACATTCAGGTTAGCCATTGTGGTGCTAAACGAATATAAACTATTACCTTTTTTCTTTGAAATATAGTATTCTAAAAGTATAAAAAAGAAGAAAAAAGGTACTGCAAAGGCCATTATGTTGAGTTTCATAGTTTGTGAAGTTGATTTAAGAAAAAGCTATAAAATATCAGCCAGTGTCATGTTTTCATAGACACTCAAATTGGCATCTCGTACTTGCATCATTAGGGGTCTTATCTTGCATTTTTCTTCGCTCACGCAATCGTCACATTTTCCGTAGAAATGCAATGAAACACATAATGTTGGGGCTATTGGCCCATCAATCAATCGTATTAATTTAGCAATTACAATTTGACTTGGATGGGTATTCAGAAAATAACCCCCATTTTTCCCTTGCGTGCTACTCAATATTCCTGCTCTACGCAAATCGTGCAAAATTGTTTCTAAGAATTTTTTAGGTAAATTATCTTCGGCTGCTATATCACCAAGAGTCAATGATGATTTGGCTTCGTAGTTCTTTGCCAAAACACTTAGTGCTTTTAAGGCATATTTAGCTTTTTTAGTAATCATACCTTTAAGTTGTTTGAAGTGTAATATGCTTATGCTGGTTTAAAATAGAGTTTTAGTCTTTCTGAAAGATTAATTCTCGGAGAAGCGATTTGCCTTGCTTCCACACTCCGAGGCCAGAATCGCTATTGATATGGCCCTTTGTGCCTATGTTTATGAATTTACTTCCCCAATAATCAGCCATTTTTTGTGCTTTGTCTATTGAGCAATAATTATCGTTGGTGCTACCGACAACCACACTTTTGAAGGTAAGTTTTGTTTTTGGAACTGGTGCAAATGAATTTAATTTGGCATTATAAAATTCTTCGACATCGGGCGGAGCTACCAATAAAGCACCTAAGATATGAGCATTTGTATCAAATTGATGGGCATAATGTGCAACTGTCATACAACCCAAACTATGGGCAACCAAAACGATTGGTTCTTTGATATTTTCAATAGTCCTTTTAAGACTGACAACCCACTTATCTTTTTCTGGATTATCCCAATCTTCTTGGGTAACTCTCACAAAGTTTGATGGATTCTGTTCTTCCCAAAGCGTTTGCCAGTGCCAATCATCAGAATTATTCAAACCAGGCACATTGATAAATTTTATTTGAGTATCTAACATGGCCGTAATAGTTTTAAAAGTATTGGTTGTAAGAAACCTCACAACCAATACTTTGTTTATCCTCTATTAAAACGAATACCGAAGCGTTGTGCCGTAAGTACGAGGGTCGCCTAAGATGCCTGCGTACTGGCCTGCACTACCTGGAGCAGCTAATAATTGCTCGAAGTAATTTTTGTTGGCAAGGTTTCTACCCCAAACAAATAAAGAGATTCCGTTTGATGCTCTGAAACCAATACGACTGTTTAACAATGAATAGCCATCAATATTCAGAAATTGAGAAGGTGATGGACTTGACGAAAATTCCGAACGGAAATATACATCAACAGCTGCAAAGTAATTTCCTTTCAAACCTAAAAGACTTCCTTTGGTTGTTGCTTCTACACCAAACGACCCTGACCATTTTGAAATACCTGGCAAACGTCCACCCGATACATCTTTGAATGCTTGCGTTCCACCAACTTCTTCCAAAGGCACTGGAGCATTGGTAAATGAAACGTATTTTCCATCTGTATAGGCCACTGCTCCATTGAATGTAAAGTGATTGTTGATTCTGATATTTCCGTCAACTTCAACACCTCTTACACGAACCTTCTCGGCATTAGCTAAGTATCCACGGTTTACACCTGGTTCTGGTGTTTGTACTTGCGTTTGGTAGTCTTTGATTTCATCATCGAAGAATACAACATTCAAGATTGAATTAGACGTTGGTTTTGTTTTTACTCCAAATTCAATGTGTTTCACAAATTCAGGTTTCACCTTTGCGAGGTCAATCAATACTTGTCCGTTGGCAGTTGGCAAACCTCCGATGTTGATACCAATTGGTTTGTAGCTTGAAGCAAAAGTTGCATAAGCGTTAATATTCTTGTTTGCTTTATATTGCAGAGTCAGTTGACCTGAAAAATTACCATTTGTCGCTTCTGTATCAAATGCTTGGTTAGTATAAACTGCATTCTTCAGTGCTATTAAAGCGGCATCAGTTGTTTGGAGACCACCGTAAGTTTCTCTTTTATAATTCGCTACTTTTTTATCATAGTTATATCTTACACCTGGTAAAAGGTGTACTTTTTCAGTAATTGCCCAGTCTATTTGGCTAAATGCGGCCAAGCTTGTGCTCTGAATACGGTTGGTAGTACGGATACCAAAATTATCAAATAAACCAGGGGTTTTCCATAAAGCACTTGTTGAACTTTGAGCAAAACGCCATTGAGCCGAACCCGCTTCTTCTGTTTGAACAGGGTCTGAGTTCAAATCTTGCCACAAACCAAACAAACCTACTACCCCACTCACTTTTGAAGAAACTTTTCCTGAATATCTAATTTCTTGCGACCATTGCTCGTGTTTTGAGTTACCCGATGAAATAGTGAAAATTGGTAAACCAGTATAATCACGGTCATTCAACGGAGTCCATTGCCAATAACGCCATGCTGAAGTTGAAGTCAATGTACCGTTACCGATTTTAATATCCGCATTCACCGACGCTCCACCCAGCTTGTTATCGGCTTTTGAAGGTGTATCTAAATCAACAATTCTCTCGAATGGGCTACTGTAAGGAAGTGTGTAGTTTAAATCGTTAATGATTGCATTGAATTGACGGTAAGCAGCACGTTTGGTAGTAACTACACCCGCTACTGGCCAACCATAACCGTTTGGTTTTTGAGTTGTTGCATCGGCAATGAATGTGATTTTGATTTTATCGGTTGGTGTATACAATAACTGACCTCTGAAACCAAGGTTATTAATATCATTTTGGTGTTGTTGAGTCTTGATATTATATAATAAACCATCACGCTGGGTACCTGAGAAAGAGATTCTTGCAGCCAGTTTTTTAGTTAATCCACCTGAAAGTGAGCCTTTTGCTTGAATATAACCATAATTACCGTAGCTTAATTCAAAGCTGGCAGTTGGGTCAAAACTTGCTTCGCGAGTGGTAATATTAAATGCACCAGCAGTTGTATTTTTACCAAATAATGTACCTTGCGGGCCACGTAAAACTTCTACACGGTCGATGTCAACAAAATCAAGAGCAGTGGCAGCAGGACGTGCATAATATACACCATCTACATAAAACCCTACACCTGGGTCGATACCGTCATTGGTCAAGCCAAAAGTTGAACCTAAACCACGAATATTAAGTGTTGTATTACGAGCATTTGACGCATATAGTTGAACAGTAGGAACGAGTTCTTTCAAACGGTTTACATTGAAAGCCCCAGCATCTTCGGCAGTTGTGCCACGAATGACCGAAATTGGAATAGGAATATCTTGCACTGCCTCTTGACGACGGCGAGATGAAACTACCACATCGGCCAATTTATTTACATCTTGCTCAAGTTTAATTTCTACTTTACTTTCGCTGATTACAATTTCCCTTTTTATATATCCTACATAAGAAACAATCACTGTAAAGGGTAATTTCTGACCAGTAATCAAAGCAAACTCACCGTTTGCGTCAGTATTTGCACCATTGGTTGTTCCTTTGATAGAAACAGTTGCACCAATAAGAGCCTCGTTTGTGATAGCATCAAGCACTTTACCCGATACAGTCGCATTAATTACAGGTTTATCTTGTGCTGAAGAAATAAATGGTAGAAGGGTTACTCCCAGAATTACTATTGAATTTAGAAATCTTTTCATTAATTTTAGTTGTTTAATGCAAAATAAGGTCTTAGCAGTTAATCAAAAGATTACTGTCGGAATCATTTAGCGGTGATATTATTTGAGTTAAACCTAACCAGTTTGGTGGCAGCCAGACTGGTTTTTTGTTTCATTATTTTAGTTTTTAACAGGCAATTTTCAGATTCATATTTTATGTTTTTATTTAATAACACAAATATATAAAATCCATATACTCTATCAAATTTATAGACTTGTAATTTTGAAAATTCTTTATTTTGTCATATAGATTGTAAAAAAAAACAAATTTTTCAATTTATTTCCCAAGTTGACCCATTTTGTCTGATAAAAATTTGAGTGTTTTTTAGAAAAACTTAGGGTTAAGTATTGTAATAAAATGTATGATGAATTTTGAGAGGAAAGCAATGAGGCGGAACTTTGGTAAATGTGTTCAATAAATATCAAAAGAGGCCGCCCGGCGGTAAACTGTCCTCACTCCTATTCTACAAAAAACGTCAAAAATGGCAAAAAACGAACAGGTATACAGCATTTTATACGCAAAACTTGCACAAAATAATTTCAATGGGACTATTTTTATCCAATGGTAAAATCTCATATTAAAAGGTCATTATTGCAAGGAAGTGGAATTCGAGATTGTAAAAAAGTTTTTGGAGAAAGTACTTAAACGACTTAAAATTGGTTAATTTCAGAAGGGAAAGAGTGAAACTTATTACTCAGTAAAAGCATTATGAGCGAATCGAAATTGACAAAATACACTCTTTATTTGTAAAAAAACTAAAAAAGCATATTTTTTTTACCTATACTCCTGAAACAAAAGTAATTTTAGCTATAGTTATGGGAAAGCGGAGTCGAAGACAATGACAAAGTTTAATGATGCAAATTAAAAGCTTTTCTATTAGAATAGATTTTAATTATACTGATAAGTTTTGACGCTTTCAAGGACATTCTACCTTAAGAACTTAATTGACAAAAGTTTACGAAAAACATTGAGGGTATGAATACCATTATTCATTCTAAAATTACCAGATTACATCGACGAACTACCGCACGGGCGGCCCCTCAAACTTTCAAAAAAACTAACTATTTAATGTTTTTTGATGAAATTATTTGTCTTTTATTGAAATCTAATGCCATTATATATTTAAGAACATAACAGTTCTCTACTGGTTTAGTAGGTGGTGAATACTTGCCTTTGGAATAAAATCATTTGAATTGAGTTTACCCAAAATGATTGTTTATTATTTTGATATTTCGCAATGCTCTTTTTACCAAAAACAAACAATTATGGTTGAAAATTAAAACCTAACCCAATCCATTGACAGCGTTGAGCTTCAAATTTTCCGTATGGCGTATGTCCATTATACACTTCGAGCAAGAGATAAAAGGCTTTTTCGTAGTTGGGTAAATGAAAACCAATACCCGCACCTATTTTAGTACCTGGGTAGAAATTGTTTTGTGCCAGAATCCTATTATCAATGCCCAGAACAAATGATTTATTGTTATTCTTGAGTGGCGTCTCATACATTGCACCCAACTGAAAAGCCAATCGTCGGCGTTCATCGCCAACTCTAAACGTTGGCCTTATCCCATATCCAATACCACCATAGTACCGCCAGCCTTCCTTTTTATAAGCGGCTATTAAATCAATCTGTTCGTAATTAACAGGATTGTTTTTAAAAACTTCCAGTCCATTATGTAATAGATAATCATCGCCCAAATGAGACGAAATATGGAATCCCCTCAACCTAAACTGCCATTTATTTTTTTGCCAATTATAACTCAGACTTATTTTATAGTCAGCATTTCTCATGTATCTATGGAATTTGCCGTTTTCGCCAAACATATCAAACTGCGTAAATACCGAAGCATCCATATTCAGTTGCTTTGTTTCGCTCCATTGATAAATAGGTTTATTAAAACCAAACGAAAATGGAGCGTATAAGCCACTGTCACTATGCCTTTCAGTGCGTTTTCGAGTAAAATATCCATAGGATTGAGATTCAATTGGGTCAAAAAGCAATGGCTTAAATAGTACCTTGTTTGGAAAAAATCCAATCGTATTTTTTTCTTGAGCAAAAGAGGTGAGGTACGAATAAAAGTAAAATAGAACGAAAAAAAAGACAAAAACTACTTTTCGGAAGTAATCTTTGAGCAGGAGAAGTCTACTTTTCTGAAATGTCGGATGATTCAATATTTCAAGCGTTTAGTGTTTTTTGCTGCAATTTAAACAAAAAAGTGGAATTTATACCTAAAACAATTATAGAGTCAGGATAAACGCATTTAAAAATGGGTAGTATAATGTAAAAATAAGAATTTTATCAGAGAACTTGTAAACCTAACTTTCAAGACGTTTCTGATTTTCGCATAAATCGACATAAAAAAACATAATTTATTGGATATTTCAGTAATTTATGTCTTTTCTTTGTTTGCGGAGCAAACGATTTTGAGTATATTACTTTGTATAGTATTCAAAAAGAGCCATTTTTAAATATACTTTTGAAAGTCTCCCAAATGATACATTAGACCTGTGCAAGGTAAAATATCAATATTTTAGGTTGAAATTCCATAAACCAGCATAAATTTCGATAGCATTATTATACAAATTGAAGTCATAATTTCTGATTCTATCAAAATAAAATCGGTATCTTTCATCTCACCAATGGCATGCTCGACACTAATTTGATTTTGTTTATTTTCATCTTACTCACTATAACCATTGCTTTTACTGTATGACATTTTTTTGCCAGAATAATACTCTTTTTGAGTTTTGTTGTCTTTGGACTGTTGAACCCGTTGCTCAGTTGCATTGAAAATGAGTTTTTTGTGTTTCTCAAAATAGGCCTTGAATTCTTGGGATGATTCAAAATCTCGTTTAGGTAAAATCCTGATTTTGGATAGAGTATCTTTTAAAATTTCAATACTCATTGTTTGCTTACGTTTGGCATTTGACCGCGGCAACAGACCACCCATCAATGCCTCTTACAAAGTCTACTAAATCGTATTTTAAAGCAAATTTTAAACTAAAAAGCGATGTCACATAATTTGTTATCGTTGGAAGATGGGGACTTTCTGCGGTTCGTTCTTCAAAGGTTTTACCATAAATATTTTTATACCTCTTGTGAAAAATCAAAAGTATTTTAAATTTGTCCTTCGTAAGACCTATTGATGAACTGCATTGTTGCTCTGTTTTCAAGTTTGTAATATAGTTTCATTAGTGTTTTTTTACTCAAATATACCTATTTATCATCGCAACAAGTCTAATAAATGGATAAGCATGTAACTCATTTTTAAGCCCTGTTCTTTGGTACTTTAGAGCTTGTATTTCTCGGTTTAATGTCGTAAAAGACGCATTTAAAAGCTACTTACTTTTCGTTCTTACCCTAAACGCCATAAGGTTTGTATATCAATTTTATTAGTTTAACTTTTAATATTTATACTTTGAGCAATCGTTTTACTGATACTCAGTAAAATTAAATGAATATTAGAGGTATTTTATAAATAAAATTTTAAATTTGAGGAACAATCTTCATAAATGATTGATAAATATTCACTTTTAGAGTAAAGTTTTTAGGTCTTTACTTTGAAAGTTCACAGATTTTATTTCAAAAAGTGGTAATAGTTTACTAAACACTTGGCTTGTTAGTTGTGGCTTAGTAAATTTGAAATATTAGAATAACTATATTTATTTATGATTATTCAATTTCTTTTGAAAGAGAAAATAAGTCAATGGCTTATAATGTACCCCAGTAGCTTCCATAATAAAACATATATTATTCCCTGTTCTTCAAAGCTGTTTGTCCACCAAATCAATTGTTAGAAAGCATTGGTCAATTAGATACAGTTTTGGTTGAAACAATTCGTATTTCTCAGGTGGAGTTTAAATACCATAAACTGGAAACAAAAGTGGCTTTACTAATGTCGATACCAACAGTTTTGCGAATGGTGAAAGTGTTATTATCTGTCTTTAAAGAAATAAGGTCTTTACTTGTCCTAATACTGACTCTTCACTCAAGTAACGTTCTTAGATGCTGTTCTGACTTATTGAATTGAAAATGAAGAATCATTATTCGTGTACATACCTCGAGGTTATTTAATAAATATCATCTATCATTTTCTATAAGTTAATTTCTCGTTTTTTAACACCTCGTTATACGAATAAATAAATGATACAGCTGATAATTGTTGTTTCTAAATTTAAACTATGTAAAATAAATAATTTAGTAATGTTCAATAATCAATAGGTTTGCAAATAAACAATTATTAAATGGTACAAAACCCACTATCCTATTTGTATGATTACTTTTAGCCCTATCTTGCGTGTAATAATTTTGAGTTTATGTTTATTGGTGGCGTTTATGCCGTTGAACGCAAATGCTTTACAAGATTCAGTAGCTTCATATATTCCTAAAAGTTTGGCAATAAATCTTTCGAGTAGAGGATATGGAATAGAAGCAGGTTTTAAATTAAAATCAATCTCTTATTTAGGATTTAGATTCAATACAAATTATTTTACTTTTAAAAAATCGTATAAGATTGAAATGGATAAAGGTACGAGTGTTGATATTTTTCCAAATATTAAAACTTTTGTAATTAGTGGATTGGTTGATTATTATCCTTTTAAGAAAAGAATTTTTAGAGTAACAGGTGGTTTGAGTTTCGATGCAATACAAAATTATCAAGTTGCTTTTAATACATCATCTGGCTTAAATTTAGGTGGTTTATTGATTGCCAGCGATGATTTTGGAAATATCAATTTTGGAATGAAGTGGAATGCTCTTCGACCTTATATGGGTTTTGGTTTTGGAAGAGCTGTTATGAAAAAACGTTTTGGATTTGGTTTTGATATGGGCATTGCTTACATGGGTAGTCCAAGGCTAAAGTTAATTTACGAGGGTTTTTTAGAGACGACAACCATTGATGACGAAATGAATAAAATTGAAGCCAATATGAAAGGATATAGCTATTATCCATATCTGAGCTTTCAATTAAGACATAATATATATCCAATAAAAAAGTAACTTTTTAATAAATAAAACTTTGAAAATGATTCAAAGTCTTCAGTCGTTAACTAACAAATAATTGTCATGTATGCTAAAAAGTTATACATAGGGGTACTCTTCGTATCCTTATTTGTGCTGTCATGCAAAAATCCGCTCGATGGATTTGTATTGGGCTTTAAAGAACCAATTGATAAAGCAACTATCAGACTACAATTTTCTTTACCAAATGAAGGAAAATTACCTTCCGACTTAAAGTTTCAAATTGTTGGAAAGGATGCCGATAAAATCGTAACAAATCTCAATACTAAGAATTTTAAAATTAGCAAAGAAGGTATCTTGATATTGGCCGTATCTCCTGAATTTGTTCCAAGTAACAATAATCCAATCAAGATAACACTTGTGGCAGAATCAAAAGACTACACTAAAATAATAAGAGAAGTAACTTTCACTAATACTAACAATTATAGCTTTTACTTCGGTTTTACGAAAAGAAATGTAGTTGGTAACGCCAATGCTAATCAACTTATACTTGATGTTACAAAATCGAGAAAACTTGAAGTGCAATCTTTTAATAATACTGAAAGAGTGCAATTAGTGATTCCTGATAATACACTATTTCTTAGTGCAAATAACGAAGTTGTAAATGGTATGATTGATGTGACTTTGCAGCATTTTAATAGTAAAAGTTCTAAAACCTATTTACCAGCCGGAGGCATTGCTCCCAACCCGATAGATAAAGATAACAAACTATTATCTGAACCTTTCGATTTTTTACAGACGGCGGGGGTAGTATCCATTGAAATGAGTACACAAAACCATGAGATTATTAAAAAATTTAGTGTGCCTCTAAGAATCAGCTTAGAAGTAAATTCAGCAATCGTTAATCCAGTTACTGACAAAAATCTTGTAGACAAAGATAAACTCCTTCTTTTTAGCTATGATACCGAAACTGGCATATGGAAGATTGAAGGAGATGAACAGGTTGAGAAAAATCAAAGCACTGGGAGATTAGAGGTAAACTTTGATGTTTCGCATTTAACATACTGGATTGTTGGTTGGAAAAGAGATATTTGTCGTACTGGACCATCCTATACAATCAAAAGTGATTTTAAAGACTTAGACATTATCTATTACAGTCAATTGGTTGATGCTAAAACTAATCAACTCATTAGAGATTTCTATATTTCTCTTAATAATGGAGCTATCGCAGGAATGAATCTAATCCCGAAAGTTACTGAAAATGTGAAATTAAGAATCTTTGATTACAATAACTACTATGGTGGAGATAGTAAAAATTATTTGGTGGAGTCTGCACCTTTACCTTTGTGTGGTATCAATAATTTAGTATTAGATGTATCAAAATTGACGCGTCCAAAATATGTTGAGCTTGATATAAAAGTAGTTTGTCCACAAGGGAAAGTACTTGATGAAGCAGGTTTGCCTGCTCAAATGCGTGTTCAATACAGCGAGCCTGATAAAAATGTTTGGAAGGATGTAGGTGTTTTAACGAGATTTAATAGAAAAATTAAAACATATAGAATGCAACTAAATAAAAAATATGATATGAGAGGAAGTACTGATGGGGGAGTGACGTGGCCTTATGTTCAAAAAAATTATTTGGTTGATAAACAGTTATGGAGCTTTGAACTCCCTGGAAAAGAATATTGTAAGTAATTTTTATTAAAAATTGAGGTATGCTAATTTTGCGGCACGGACTATTGTAAAATATTTACTTAATTTCTTCGAAACGAAGGATAATTTAGAAGTGTCAATCAAAAGTATGGTTGACGAAGAAGTTTTCTTTTCCAAAACATCTTTTTAGATTGACACAAATTTATGATTATATTCTTTACCAACTATTTTCGAATATTATATCTTAGTTAATACAGTTTGTTCAATAGTAAATCGGATAGAATTTGAATGGTACATTTCGACCAAATTGAATAGCGGGAGCAGGAATTTTGATATTGGCCATCGAATTTACAACGGTTTTCCAAAATAACTTTTTAGGTTTGAACAAACGTTTGGTATCAATATCTAATGCTATATACCATTGATGGTTGCCTTGCCCGTGACCATCGGTGTATTGGTCAAGACTTGCACCTACTGCTAAGTTAAGCCAATTGGGAAATTTAGTCTCCTTCAAAACACTAATGTTATTTTTGATATTAAACGAAAACCAGTAGGTTTGATTTATGTAATCATCATGCCAAGTTGCGGTGCGTTTGCGAGCCGTTAGGTCGATGATAGGACCATATTCACGAGGAAAATAAGAAAACTTTACTTCTGTATTAGCCAAAAAACGACTCTTTAACTTTAAATAAGGATAAAAACATCCAATACTTCCCCAAGTAGCATCACGCCAACTAAACCCATAAGTTGGAGCGTAGCCATCTTTTACTTCTACCACAAATTGAGTTGCAGAACTCCATAAAGCACCATAAAGAGCAGCTTTACTTTTTTCAATGCCACTCCACTGTAATAAAGCCCCCATTCTATCGGATACAAAAGAACCTAAGAAAAAATGCCCCATTTTGTCATGGCCTCGTGCGTAGATTTTATCTCTACCCGCATCAAAATGAAACGCAATCGGGCTTTCTTTCCACCAAGCTTGGGTTTTCATATAATAATATACATAACTGTATGTAAAAACGGTTACTCCTCCTGCAATTGCCAAGCGTTTAGGGTATGTATGAGATTTGAAAGAAGAATCAGTTTGAACAATTATCGAATCAGTTTGCCAAGCTCGTGCAAAAACAAAAGAATAGTTCTGAATCAATATAATGAATAGAAATAGGGTTTTAAAGAGTATGTGCATTGAAAATGGAATATTTTGTAGTGTTTATAGTTTTTTATACTTAGATACGAGAACAAGCCATATGGTTTACTGCTGGCATTTATCACTAAAGTATAGACTATGTTTAGAATTTTCAAACTTAAAGTAATAAAAATATTATAAACTTTTATAAGTGTTGATTGTCTTTCCCCCCTAATCAGTTACCAAATTAAAGTAGAGATTTTTATCAAAAACTGCTGTAAAGTCAAATATCCCAAAGAAGAATAGAGGTCTATCAAAATTAGAAGAAATCCACTATACGTCCAAATCTTGTTATCTCTCTTCTCTTACACCGTTTTG
>JAIYBU010000183.1 GCA_027488335.1 Cytophagaceae bacterium | reverse complement strand
CCAAACTGAATAAATAGAACGCTCAAAAAAAGTAGAGCGACAATCGTATAAAGAAATGCTTTAATATGGAGTGATACCGTTAATAATGAAGATTTTATACCCAAACAGATACTCATAAGGATAAAAACGCTGTTAAGAAAAACAGACCAATCAAACAAAAACTTCAAGGCGATAATTTCGGGTAAAGTCAAAACAAGGAATAGCAGAATCCAACGGTAAAAAATTGTTAGCAGCTTCGTTGGAAAATTTAAAGTAAAACTTAAGTACTGACGCTCAAAACGATACATCTCAAAAATTAAAATAGCATTCGACAAAGCCGCCACTAAAGCAACCAACGCTCCGAGCGAGTACGGATTGATGTCTGATAATATTTCTAACAAGCCAATCGAAAGTCCAAGAGCAAGTAATTTTGTTATCCAAAATGTAATTTGGTACTTATCAAAAACTTGTAAAATATTAATTGTCAAAAGGTTTTTTGTTACTTTTTTTAAATTTCTCACTACAAAGCTGGCATTATAAGCCTTAATCGGAGTGTTGATTTGTTGGGTATATAAAATGGCACAAACCAAACTTATGACTATAACAAAACATAGGAACAACAAGGGTAACATATAATATCCATATACCCACCCAACAATTACCGAGAAAAGAATGTAGGCAATTATTGGCAACGAAATGAGCAGTTGACTGATAAACCAACTTTTTAGCTGTTGGGATTTACTAAATGAGTTGGCACTATAAAACAAAAAAAAGTTAGGTGGTAAATAAATTTGGGCAGAAATATGATTATAACTCTTGAGAGTAAATATTAAGAAAACTACCATCATCAAAACTCCTAAAATTGGTGAGCTTATGATTGTCAGAATGAAACTTAGATTGTAGAAAATGGTTTCCTGCGTGGTAATGTGGTCATCGCTAAGTACTTGAATATAAAACAAATACGTTAGAATCGTTCCAAACAAAAACAATAGCTGTCCTACATGGACTTTGTAAAATCCTTTTACAAAAATTTTATACAGAATTTGCGTAAGAGCCATCAGATTCAAACAAAGTTAAGTGTACGATTTTCAAGAATCAATGTTTTTGCGGGTATATGTCCTTCAAAACTCAGTGCTTGATGCGACGAAATCAAGAAACTTACCCCTTCTTCCGTATATTTTTGTTCTATCCATTTATATAAAATCTTTACTGATTCAGTATCAAGCGTTATCAGCGGTTCGTCCAATAATATCAACTCAGCCTTACCAAGAAATGCCAAAACGATGGATAATTTCTTGAGCATTCCACTGGAATAAGCTCCTATTGGTTCATTGATATAGGTTTGCATTTTCATATCGCTCAAATAAAATTCGCTTTGCGAAGCAGGAGCATTTTTGGCTTCAGAAAACAGATTAATTAACTCTTTACCCGTCAAAAACTCTGGAAAAAGAGGCTCGGCTTCCGCAAAATTGACCCGTTTTCTGTACTCAACTGTTTGTTTTTGCGAATGTAGGAGTTGATTCAAAACTATATTTCCTTCAAAATCAATAATACCTGCAATAGATTTAAAAAGCGTACTCTTCCCTGAACCATTTTCACCTTTTACCCAATAAATGCCCAAATCAAGGGTTAAATCATTGATATTCAGCACTTCAACAGTACCATAGGTTTTTCTATAATTGGTAAATGATAGTTTCATAAAACAAAAAAGCGAAGATTTATTTCTTCAAAAATAAATCTTCGCTTCAAAAAATTTATATAAAATGTGTTAATCGGCTTTTGTAAACTTTGAAGTTCGGCCAATAATCGAAATTCCGATAAAACCACGTATATCCAATTGTGTTGGACTAACCAATGTCATTTTACAAGAGTATGTTTTACCATTATTCGGGTCATAAACTTCTCCGTCATCCCAAGTTCCTTTACCCGATACTTTAAAGTTTTTTAAACTAATTAACCCTACAAGTGGTCGTGTTCTTAATTTTACATCAGGATTTTCTTTATCCATTCTCGGCTTTCCATTTTCGTTTGGTTCTTTTATCCAAACAATTTTACCATAAATTCTATCCCCTTGCTTGAAAAACTGAATTTTACCTGTTTTTTCTTCATTATACCAAGTACCTTGCGTAATATCTTGTGCATAAGACAAAGTCGAAATAAGCAGAAAAGTAATTATTGAAAGTGTTTTTCTCATAATATGTAGGTTTAGATTACTGATTTTTATGCTTGAAAAATATAATAACTGGGTAAAGTGCAAACGGAATTAAGAAACCGATTAGACCGCCCACTAAAATATCGGTTGGAAAATGAACACCCACATAAATACGACTGTAAGAAACAATTATTGCCCAAAACGATAAAAAAAGTAGCAGTTGAGTTTCAATTTTATAAATTTTAAATAAAATGAACAATGCAGCCACCAAAGCAAAGCAATTAGAAGCATGACTCGAAACAAAACCGTATTGACCTCCACAATTACCCACGACATGAACAATATGTTGAATCAGCGGGTCGTGGCAGGGCCTGAAACGTTGAAAATAAGGTTTCATTAATCCTGAAGTGATTCTATCGGCTAAGCCTACCGAAATCAAAACGAATAATAGACTTCTTACAAAATCAAACCGAATAGTTTTATAAAGAAAATAGACGATATACAAATAAAGCGGTACCCATGTAAAACGGTACGTCACCCAAAACATAATCGTATCCCACAATGGCGAATGAAAGCTATTTAGCCACAAAAACCACTCATATTCGGCGTATCTGATTGTTTCAATCATCTTATAAATAACCTAAAACTCCTCTTACATCATTGATTGTCTTCTCAGCAATATCACGGGCTTTGGCTTCTCCGTGCTTAAGTTTTGCTTCCAAAGCATCATCGTTTTCCATATAATAATTAAAAACCTCTCTTTCTTTTTCAAATTTCTTCCATAAAACCTCAAATAATGCTTGTTTGGCGTGGCCATAACCAAAGCCTCCTGCCAAATATTTCTGACGCATATCTTCGATTTCGTGTGTTTCGGCAACCAACGAAAACAATTTAAAAGTTACATCAGTCTCAGGATTTTTAGGTTCTTCGAGAGGCGTACTATCCGAAATAATAGATTTTATTGCCTTCAATAAAGGTTTTTCTGCCAAGAAAATATTGATAAAATTATTGTACGATTTACTCATTTTTGTGCCATCTGTCCCTGGAATCACCATGACGGTTTCGTCAATCAATGGCTCTGGTAATGTCAAAACTTCGCCATAAGTACGATTGAAAATGGCAGCAATGTCTTTCGACATTTCGAGGTGTTGGCGTTGGTCTTTGCCAACAGGCACGAAATTAGCTCCGTAAAGTACAATATCAGCCGCCTGCAAAACTGGATATGTAAAAAGTCCAGCATTTACATCGGAAAGTCGGTCAGACTTATCTTTGAATGAATGAGCATTCGCCAACATCGGGTATGGAGTTTGACAATTCAGATACCACATCAATTCAGTATGATAACCAGCCAAACGAGACTGACGATAAAAGAAATTCTTTTCAGCATCAAAGCCACAAGCCAACCACGCAGCCGCAACCGCACGGGTGTTTTCTTGCATCATTTTTGCATCTTTGATAGTAGTCATTGAGTGCAAATCTGCTATAAAAAGAAAAGATTCGTTCTGAGGATTTTGTGATAATTTAATGGCAGGCAAAATTGCTCCGAGTATATTTCCGAGATGCGGAACACCGCTTGCTTGTATGCCTGTTAATATTCTTGCCATAATTTCAGATAATAAATAAAAAAATGTAATTTTCCACAAAAATAGATAAAATTACCAATGCTAAGCCATCATTCACTTCAATTTTTAAGAAACTTAGAGCAAAATAATAATAGAGAATGGTTTCATGCCAATCGAAAAGACTATGAACAAACCAAAGCAGAATTTGAGAATTTGTGCCAAGAAATTCTGACTGGAGTAGCACAATTTCAAGAAAACCTACTTAATACTTCAGTAAAAAGTTGTATTTTACGAATCAATCGAGATATTCGATTTTCGGCTGACAAATCGCCCTATAAAAAATATATTGCGGCTGGCTTTGGCCCAGGCGGTAAAAGTTCGGGTAAAGTAGATTTCTATTTACACATTCAGCCAAACAATGAATCGTTTCTGGGAGGTGGAATGTGGGCTCCAACAGGCACTCAACTGGCGAGCTTTAGACAAGAAATTGATTATAGTCCACACATCATCAAAGGAATCATTGAAGACAATACTTTCAGAAATTATTTCGATGAAATTCACGGCGAAAAAGTAAAGAAAATACCAAAAGGGTATTCGATTGAACATCCTGACAGCGAATTATTGAAGTATAAACAGTTATTTTTTGTTCATAAATACTCAGACGAAGTTGTTATGAATAAAATTTTTACAACCGAGGTCATAAACGGCTGTCGTATTTTGAAACCTTACCTCGATTATATTAATAATTTGTTTTATGGTAATGAAAATTAAACCTTCCACCTAAACGATTGTCAAAAATAAAATATCTAATCTTACAACTATGAGTCAATTTTACTCACCAACAGCCATTCAAGGCGGAATAGACGAGTATAAAGGTGAGTGGAAAGTCGCCCAAATAAGTCATCTATTGAAACGTACAATGTTTGGTTCAAACCCTGATGACATTGCCTACTTTCAAAAAAGGTCTGTAAGTCAAACAATCGACGAACTTCTGCTTACTCCAGCCAATCCAGAGCCACCACTAAATTTTTATGACACTGTCGATTATAAAGACCCACAAGGAATTAAGTTTGGGGAAACTTGGGTTAATACTATCTATGGCGATGGAACTGTCAATTCAAAGCGAAAAGCTTCATATAAATATTGGTGGGTCATGCAAATGGCAAATCAAAAGAGAAGCATACACGAAAAAATGGTTTTATTTTGGCATAATCATTTCTCTACTGAAATCAATGAAGTAGATGATGCACGTTACCTGTATATCCATAATACAGTTCTCAGAAAATATGCTTTGGGAAATTTCAAGGAATTTGTAAAACAAATAACGCTCGACCCAGCAATGTTAAAGTATTTGAATGGTCGCTTAAATAGCAAAAATGCTCCCGACGAAAATTATGGACGAGAATTGCAAGAACTTTTTACTGTCGGCAAAGGCATTGGCTCTAAATACACCGAAGATGATGTAAAAGCGGCCGCACGTGTACTTACAGGTTTTAATATCAATAACGATAGAATTGTTTATAATTTCAATATCAATAACCATGATATAACAGATAAAAAATTCTCTACTTTTTATAATAATACTATCATAAAAGGTGGTATTACACAAGCAGGAGCAGAAAAAGAATTGGACGATATGCTAACAATGATTTTTGAAGTTGAGGAGGTAAGTAGATTTATATGTCGAAAATTTTACCAGTTTTTTATCTATTATGATATTACGCCTGCCGTAGAAAAAGATATTATTGAGCCATTGGCGAAAATATTCAGAGATAATCAATATGAAATAAAACCTGTTTTACGTGTATTGTTCAAAAGTCAACACTTTTTTGATACCAATGTTTACGGAGCTATGATTAAAAGTCCGCTTGATTTAGTAGTCGGAACGCTCCGTGAATTTGATGTTTCATTTCCTCTACAAAAAGATTTTGTTCAAGAATACTATAATCTTTTTGGAGAAATGATGCGACAAGGACAAATTATGCAACAAGACATCGGTGAACCACCTAACGTAGCAGGTTGGCCAGCCTATTATCAAGCACCGTTATTTTATGAAATTTGGATAAACTCAGATACTTACCCAAAACGCAATCAATATACTAATACATTTATTAATTCGGGATTTACCAAAAACACGAAAAAAATTCAGCTCGATGTGGTAGCTTTTGCTAAAAAAATGCCTATTCCAAATGACCCGAATAAGCTTATCAATGATTCACTCGAAATTTTGTATAAAGTTCCTGTTACGACAGAATTTGTACAGCAAGTGAAAATAGATATACTTTTGAGTGGGCAGTCAACCGATTACTATTGGACAGAACTATGGGACACAATGATTAGTAAACCCAATGACACCAATACACTCAATATGGTTACTACTCGTCTCCGAAGTTTATATCAATATCTTTTGGCACTGCCAGAATACCAGTTAAGTTAATCACCCTGCAAATAAAACAACCCTAAACAAAAACTAAGATTCTATGAAACGTAGAGATTTTATACAAAATACATTTGCAGGTGTGGTAATGCCTACTTTATTGAATGGACTTTCTTTTAAAGCATTTGGCAATGTTGATGAAGCCGCCATTGGCGATGGAAACATACTCGTGGTAGTACAATTATCTGGCGGAAACGATGGTTTAAATACCGTTATTCCGATTGACAAATATGGGCTTTACCAAAATGCACGAAAGAATATTGCCATTCCTCAAGATAAACTTTTAAAGATTCCTCAAGCCGATACACTCGGACTAAACCCAGTAATGACGGCTTTTCAAACGATGTTTAAAGAAGGAAAAGCGGCCTTAATACAAAGTGTAGGTTATCCAAATCCTAATTTTTCTCATTTCAGGGCAACTGATATTTGGAATACAGCCTCTGATTCAAACGTTTTTGTGAATAATGGCTGGACTGGCAGATATTTGGCCATTAATAACCCCAATTATCCAACGGGTTATCCAAGTACTAAATATCCTGACCCTTTAGCGATTCAGATTGGCTCGGTCGTAAATACTGCTTTGCAAGGACCAGTACAATCAATGGCAATGGCTATTTCAAACCCATCAAGTTTTTATAATTTAATAGCAAACAAAGTAGAATCCACACCCAATACTTTGGCAGGAAAAGAATTGAAGTTTTTGCGTGAAGTAGCAAATCAGACAAATCTTTATGCCAATTCCATTCAAGGTGCAGCTGCAAAAGTCACAAAACAAGTTACGTATCCGAATACAAGTTTGGCAAATAAGCTTAAAATTGTAGCTCAATTGATTGGTGGGGGCTTGAAAACAAAAGTTTATTACGTGAGTATGGGTGGGTTTGACACTCATAGCAATCAAGTAAATACAAGCGATACCACAACTGGCACTCACGCCAACCTTTGGAAAACTGTAAGCGATGCCATTAAGGCATTTTCTGATGATTTGGTTGGATTGGGCGTATCGAAAAAGGTTTTGGGCTTAACTTATTCAGAATTTGGACGAAGAGTAAAATCGAATGCCAGTGGAGGGACAGACCACGGTGCTGCCGCTCCGATGTTTATGTTTGGCGACTTGGTAAACCCCATTGTACTTGGAAAATCTCCAGAAATTGCAGCATCGCCCAGTACAAACGATAACCTGACCATGCAATATGATTTCCGTTCGGTTTATGCCTCGATTCTTACGCAGTGGTTTTGTCTTGACCAAGCTTATGTGGATGATGTATTACTGAAAGATTTTCAGCCACTCCCACTTGTACAAGTGCAAGCTTGTGGCAAAATTACTGCTAATGAACCAATTACAATAACCGAAGACCTGATTAGTAATTATCCAAATCCATTTGCAGATTCAACAACGCTAACTTTTCATACAAAAGGCGGCCATACGATGATTCAAATCTTTGATAACATTGGACGAGTAATTTCAGTGCCTGTTGATGGTGAATATGAGGCTGGAAGCCAACAAGTGATAGTTAATACAAGTGATTTTAATAGCGGAATGTATTTCGCTCGCTTACAAAATGGCGAAATTCAGCAAGTACATAGGATGGTTAAATAATATTTAGAGACGTTGCCGTGCAACGTCTCTACAAACAACTCAAAATAACTTCACAGGCAAATCTGATTTGCTCTTCGGTAATAACTAAAGGCGGTGCAATTCGCATGGAATTATCACAATATAAAAACCAATCTGTAATTACCCCTTTTTCAATGGCTCGGTCGATGATTGGCTTTAGTACTTCAAAACTTTCAAATTCAACGGCTAACATTAAACCTTTTCCTCGTACTTCTTTGATTTTTGGATGAACCAATAATTTTTTAAACAATTCCGATTTTTGTTCAATGAAATTACACTCTAACAAACGACAATTTGAATGAACACATCCCAACTGGCAATTTTGGGGGTTATAAAGCAAATTTTCATCAAAAATTGCATTCAAAGTTGCCAAAGAAGCAGCACAACTAACTGGATGTCCGCCAAAAGTTGTGATATGACCTAAAATTGGATTATCTTTAAAAACGCCCATAATTTCGTGCGAAGCTATAAACGCTCCAATTGGCATTCCTCCACCCATTCCTTTTGCACAAAGCAAAATATCGGGTTTTACGTCATAATGTTCAAAAGCCCAAAACTTGCCCGTTCGTCCAAAACCCGACTGGATTTCATCAAAAACTAACAAAGCTCCGACATCATCACAACGTTTTCGTAAAGCTTGCATATAGACATTATCTGCCTCACGCACACCTGACTCTCCTCCTATTGGCTCGAAAAAAACGGCTGCGGTTTTATTGGTTATTTTCTCTAAATCAGTAAAATCATTTCTTTCAATTTTATCAATCGAAGAAAGTAACGGTCGAAAATTACGCTTAAAATGTTCTTCACCAAGCGATAACGCTCCTTGAGTAGAACCATGATAGGCTTTTGTGCAGGCAATAATATTTGTGCGTCGAGTAAAACGTTTTGTCAATTTCATTGCACCTTCTACGGCTTCCGTACCCGAATTTGTGAAATACACATTATCTAAACCCGTTCCTTTCAAAGTTTTACAAAGAGCATCGGCCAAATGCACTTGCGGCGATTGCACATACTCTCCATAAACCATCAAGTGCATATAACTGTCTACTTGATTTTTAACGGCTTCAACCACTTTTGGGTGGCGATGACCAACATTGCTCACGGCAATACCTGATATTAAATCTATGTATTTTTTTGTTTCGCTAAATAAGTAAACACCTTCCGCTTTCTGGATTTCGAGGGCAAGCGGAAAGTCGGAAGTTTGAGCGACATTTTGAAGAAAAAGTTGACGAGTTGTCATAAAATCTATGCTATTTTTTTGCAAAGTTGGCATAAAAAAAACTCGCATGCAAAGCCCGCGAGTTTTAAGTACTAACCTATTATTTATGAGTCGTTAATTACTCCGAAACTAAAATGTACATCCACTTCTTTTTCCTCTTTCAATCAAATTATTAATACATTAAAAGTGGCAATTGCCAGTTATTTTTAATATTATCAATAATCTATATCACGAAAATAGTGGATAATTTTTAAGCTACAACAGACATGAGACAAAATGACCAAATTATGCGACTATAATTATTTACTGCCGATTCTACGCAATAATTCATCAGAAAACTGTTCGCTGACAGGTATCAGATGAGTTCCGATGCTTATTTTTAAATTTCTTATCGATTCAATTTTATTCAAAGAAACTATGTAAGACTTATGTACTCTCATGAATGGCATGGTTGAAAATTTTTCTTCGATGCTCTTCATTGTCATACGTGTAATGATTGGGCGAGGCTGCGTACTTACATAAATTTTTATGTAATCTTTCAAACCTTCGATGTATAAAATATCGGCATATTTAATTTTTACCAACGAATATTCAGCATTGACAAAAAAATGTTCTTCCAGTAAAACTTTCGGTGTTTGGGAGCTTTCTTTCAATAACAATAACTCATTCGCACGATTACAGGCTTTCAGGAAACGCTCAAAAGAAACGGGTTTAAGCAAATAATCTATGACATTCAAATCAAAACCTTCGAGGGCAAATTGGTCGTAGGCTGTAATAAAAATTACCATAGGATTTGACACCATACTTTTCACAAACTGAACGCCCGTGATGCCAGGCATCTGAATATCCAAGAATATTAAATCTATGTTTCGGTTCTCGGCTTTTTCTTTCTGAATGAGGTCAATTGCTTCAAAAGCATTTTTACACCTTCCTACTAATTCGAGATAAGGCACTTGATGGATATTATCTTCTAATAAATCAAGGGCTAAAGGTTCGTCATCGACCGCAATACAACGCATATTTTTAAAAGCAAAATGCTCGTTTGGATTAATAATAGGTTTTGTGGTTTAGAATATACTTTCTAAAACCAATTATCTAAATTTTAGTTTCAAATCTGTTATATAAAGGTTACCAGACTCACTCACATTTAGCTCATATTGCTTAGGGTAAAGCAGTTCTAATCTACGTTTAACGTTGTTTAAACCAATACCCGATGCACCATCTTTGGCATCTTGTTTATCGCTATTGAATTTGTTGGTTACTTTAAAACCCAATTCATTATGGGTTGCTATCAATTCAATCTTTATAAGTGGTTCTTCAATCAGGCCAACGCCGTGTTTAAAAGCGTTTTCAACGAAGGGAATAAGTAACATTGGCTCAATACTTTTACTCGAATCAGTTGTTTTTACATCAAAATCGATGTCTAAATAATCACCAAACCTTACTTTTTGCAAGTCGATGTAATTGGTCAAATATTTAATTTCATTTTCAAGCGAAATTTTCTTATCATCTTTTTCATAAAGCATATATCGCAGTAAATCTGACATTTTTAAAAGCACTGGTTCGACCAAATCAGATTTTTTTCGATTTAACGAAACTAAGCTATTCATCAGATTGAACATAAAATGCGGTGATATCTGCGAGCGTAAAAACGAAAGTTCAGATTTCAATCGCTCGTTTTCATTTTCACGCTGAACTTCTTGTTGTTTTTGATAATCGGAAAAAAAGCAATAAGAAGCACTGATACCAAAAATAAAAAAATATTGAATAAATGTGTTAATATAAAACAACTGACTGGGGCTACTTTCTACAAAAGTAATTCGGACATAATACCTGCCCATAACTAATATGATAAGAACCGTTGAAAGGTATAAAAAGTATCGAATTGGTTTTTGTTTATAAACTTTAGGAAATAGATATTCTGAGTGAATATAAAACAAGATTATGCAAGAAATAGATACATAAGACCAATATACGAGACTCGTGTAAGGGTTTACCGATGGTTTGGCAGTTTCCCTTTGTAGGTTTAATAGAGGTAAGGTTGTATAACCTAACCAAATAATTCCGTGCAAGAATGGATATAAATATCTGTTTTTTAACATACACATTATTTAATGAAACGCAATGATAAGGGTAAACTTACTAAATACTATATAAACAAGATAAAAAGTAATAAAAAAGCGATTTTATGGCATTTTTTAGAGATGAAAAAGCCCTCGTTTGTCAACAAAGGCTTTTATTTATTAGTAAAAGTAAAACAAAAACACTACTCTAAGCATTTCTGTCCTCAACAAACCTAACGCTCAAGGCTGCCAATAAGAAGCAAACACCGCCGCCAACTACGGCAAAAATCGCTTGATTATTATAGAAATTCTTGACAATTGGTCCACCAATTATTCCATTAATAATTTGAGGAATGGTTATGAAAAAATTAAAAATACCCATATAAATACCCATTTTCCTAGCAGGAATTGAACCCGCCAAAATGGCATAAGGCATTGCCAAAATACTTGCCCAAGCAAAACCAACACCAATCATAGGTAATATTAACCAACGATAATCACTAATGAAATAGATTGAAATTAAACTTAATCCACCTATAACTAATGAATAAGCATGTGTGTTTTTGCGACCATACTTTGCAGCTATTTTAGGTAAAAAGAACGCATAAACTGCCGAAACAGCATTATATACGCCAAAAATTACACCAACCCAGTTTCCAGCATCATTAAACTGTTCAGAGCTTGAATCTGAAGATGGAAGGTTGTAAATATGTTGGGCAACGGCACGTGTCATATAAACCCACATGGAAAATAAGCCGAACCAAGAAAAAAATTGAACCAAACCAAGCTGCTTCATGGTAGCTGGCATGTTGCCAAAGTCTTTAAAAATATCAACAAAGTTTCCCTTTTCAGCATCTAACTTTTCACCTTCAAAGGCGGCTTGTTCTTTTGGCGAATATTCTGGTGTTTTTATTATTGTCCAGATAATACAAGAAATTAAAAAAAATGCTCCAATTACGAAAGATAAAATTAAGCTAAATGGTACTTTTCCAGCTTCAGCACTTTTTTCAAAACCAAACCAATTGGTCAAAACATAAGGTAACCAAGAGCCTACAACAGCACCGATACCAATCAAAACAGTTTGAATCGAAAAACCAAGCGTCTGCTGGGTATTACTGAGTTTATCTGCAACCAAAGCCCTGAAAGGCTCCATTGCAATATTAAACGAAGCATCCATTATCATTAAAAAACCAGCACCAACCCACAAAGCAGGTAAAACGTTGACGAACATATCGGCATTTGGCATAAGAATAAGCCCGATGGATGCCAAAATTGCCCCTGTTAAAAAGAAAGGTCTCCTTCGACCCAATTTTGTCCAAGTTTTGTCGCTATAATGACCAATAATTGGTTGAATAACCATTCCTGTAAATGGTGCTACTAACCAAAACCACGAAAGATGCTCTACATTAGCACCGAAGGTTTGTAAAATACGACTGGCATTGGCATTTTGAAGGGCAAATCCCATCTGAATTCCTAAGAATCCAATACTCATATTCCAAATTTGCCAAAACGATAATTCTGGTTTGTTTTTCTTCTCAGACATTTTATATGTTAGGTTAAAGTTAAATAGTTTAGGTATTATTTTATTTCTAAAATCGTCACGCTATTGGCAGGAAGCATCAACCTAATTGCTTCTTTGGTTGAAATTGATTTCGTCTGCTGTGTTATTACATTCGAATTCATATTTTTTTCAAAAACTTCCTTCACCGAATAACTCACAGGTTCATTACTATTTATTTTCATCATCTCCCAAGCCCCTTGTGGAATAAAAACGCCTGTATCGTATGATTTTTCTAAGTCAAAGTTGCAAATAAACAATAATCTTTGATTATTCGTAAATCTTAGATAACTATATATTTTTTGGTCATTATAATTTACCGTTTGTCCATTACCGTTTACATACTGCAAATCGTAGAATTTACCCTCTTTTATGGCCTCATTTTCATTCGTAAATTTCAAGATTTCGGCATAAATTTTACGAAGTGACTTTTGTTGTTCGGTAAGTTTTCCACCATCGTATTGATGATTATTTACCCAATTTTGAAATTCAAGCACTCCCCAATAATCAAACATCGTTGTCCGCCCATCTTCCCCGCTGAAACCTTCGGCTACCGTTGGTTTTACGCCTACTTCCTGCCCAAAATAAAGCATCACAGGCCCAGTATGTAGTGCAGCACTCACAACCATTGAAGGAATTGCTTTGTAAGGGTCGTTGGCAAAATATTTAGATGCAATGCGTTGTTCGTCGTGGTTTTCTAAAAAACGAAGCATTCGATTTGAGAAATCGCCCGATTCGTTTTGCCAAACACGAGAAATATCGTTCGCATTTCCGTGTCCTTCCATCAGTCGGCGAAGGGCATCATACAGACCAACTTTATCATATAAATAATCGAATTTCCCTTCAAACAGGTACTGTTTATACGTTTGTGGATTATATATTTCGGCAATAAAAATAGCCTCTGGGTTCACTTTCTTGATTTCGGGAATCACCCAACCCCAAAATTCAAACGGAACCATTTCAGCCATATCACATCTGAAGCCATCGACTCCTTTTTGGGTCCAATAAGTCAGAATATCACGCATTTTTAACCAAGTACTTGGAATCGGAGTAAAATTCTTGCTGCGATTATTGAGGTAATCTACACCATAATTTAATTTTATTGTCTCAAACCAATCATTAATACTCGGTTTTGCTGAAAAAACATCATTACCCGTGGCTTTGGCTGGAATTTCAGTGTAGTTTTCTTTGGGTACAACAGGAGGATTCACTTCACTTGGAACCACGAATAGTTGGTCTTTTATGTAGTAAAAATTATTGTTTGGGTCGAAGGTTTT
>JAIYBU010000232.1 GCA_027488335.1 Cytophagaceae bacterium | reverse complement strand
TTTGTTTTTTCCATTATTTGTATCGGCTAAAATAGTTAATGACAGTATTATAAAACCACAAGTAAGAAGTAGTCCGATTGTCATAGCTAACCTAAAAACTGCCGAAAATAACTACGTAAAATGTACGTATGGACAGCCTTTACGAAAAGGAAGAGAGATTTTCGGAAATTTAGTACCATTCGGAAAACTTTGGCGTACAGGTGCAAACGAAGCAACCGAAATTACCTTTACTACAAATATTCAAATCGGTGAAACACCACTACCAGCAGGAACTTACACGCTTTTTTCGATTCCAAATAAAGATAAATGGACGATAATATTAAACTCTGAACTTGGCCAATGGGGAGATTTTGCCTACAATGCCAATAAAAATGTATTGACTTACGAAGCCGAAGTAACTACGAATGCTGACATTTATGAAGGGTTTACGATACAATTTGAAGACATAACCAATGGTTTTAATATGCTTTTACTGTGGGATAACGTAAAGGTAACCGTTCCGATTCAGAAAATAGGAGAAATTGAAAAACTATCAAAAAAGAAGAAAAAGAGAAGAAATTAGTAAAAGACTATTTTTTTCTGAACAACCTGTTGGTTGGATGTTACACTTAGAATATAAACGCCAGGTGTTATTCTACCTTTTGGTAAGGTAATAATTGTACTTGGCAAATCTATGTAGGTTTGATTATAAACCTCTCTGCCAAAAATATCTCGAATTACTACGTTGAAATCCTGAAAATCAGGCAATAGTATTTGAAATTGAGCACTTGAAATCGGTAATGGATTCTCGAAATTTACTTGCAAAGATGTTGAGGGGGGCAATTGAAATTTCGCATAATTCAAAACTCTTTTACGCCTTTTGCTTAGGTCAAGAGCAGCTCTCATACGTTGTTTTTGTCCTTCTGTAAAAATATTCATACACGAATCAGGCGAATAATCCATGTAGTTTTCAATCATGTTTCTTGTACGTATTCCTGAACAAGTTGAAAAAACATCTCTACAAAATGCCGAACTATTAGCCGAAGCAGTCACTGGTGTATCCGCTACATAATCTGTTCCACAACGTTCGTCACCCCAAGTATGATAAAGCCCCATCCAATGCCCCACTTCATGCGTTACTGTTCTCCCAAAACTATAAATTCCTGATTGGTTTGTGCCTATTTTTTTTCCAAAAGTTGTATAATCAATAAAAACACCATCGGTTCTTTCATCTGAATCAATATCTAACCCCTCAACCGATTCAGCATACGGAAATTCACCGTAGCCAATATAACCTGAACTTAAAGGTGCAACCCAAATATTAAGGTATTTATCACTATCCCAATACGATAAATTTGACATTATCAATCTATCATTGTCATTGACAATATTGAAGCTTGTTTTTGATGAGTAAACTCTTTTGATACCAGAAGTAGGATTTCCCAATGGGTCGATATTTGCTAAGAAAAACTCAATTTCAGTATCTGCACCCACAGGATTTGAGTTAAAACCCAGCGTACCTACTTTTTTTCGGTAATCTTCATTAAGAACCTTTATTTGAGAATAAATTTGTTCGTCAGAAATATTACTTCCTGCAATCTGACCATTAATTTGATTATGAATAACATGCACCACCACAGGAATTCGGATAATTTCGGCAGCAACTCTAAAGTTTTTTTGAAAATTGAGCTGTTTTTCGATTGCATCCTCATACCTAACTTTTTTGAGTAGATATTGTGCATTTGTTGTTTTAGCAACTGAATCACAGAATTCATTGGCACAAATACGAACTTTTTGTGCCAATGAATCAATATAAATTACTGCTAAAAATATTGAAATATAAATGTTCTTTTTCATAATCATAAAGACGAATCTTTAAATGAATCTGGTTGCAGATTCATGAGCATTTTTAGTTGGCCTCGGCCTTTTCATACGCCTTTAATATATCTCTTACCAACTTATGTCTCACGACATCTCTATCATCCAATTCGATAAATCCAATTCCCTTTATGTCTTTCAAAATATAAAGAGCATCAGCCAAGCCTGATTTTTGCTTTGTGGGTAAATCTATCTGTGTTTTATCACCCGTAATAATTGCCTTTGAAAGCGGCCCCATACGAGTCAAAAACATTTTGATTTGCATAGGTGTAGTATTTTGAGCTTCATCAAGCAAAATAAAAGCATTATTGAGGGTTCGGCCACGCATATAAGCGAGCGGTGCAATCTCTATTGTACGATTTTCGATGTAAAACTTCAGTTTTTCCGACTGAATCATATCTTCGAGTGCATCATAGATTGGTCTTAAATATGGGTCGATTTTTTCTTTCAAATCTCCAGGAAGAAACCCGAGATTTTCGCCAGCCTCTACTGCTGGACGAGTAATGATTATTTTCTTAACTTGTTTATCTTTTAATGCTCTGACAGCCAAAGCTACCGCCGTGTAAGTTTTACCTGTTCCAGCAGGGCCTGTGGCAAACATGATATCAAAGTTTTTTGATGCTTCCACCATTTTTTTCTGATTGGCAGTTTTAGCTTTGATAGCATTTCCTTTAGTACCAACTAAAATTGTTTCGTCGTCAGGGGTTTCATGTGTTGCCGAATCGGTATCTTCTTTAATGTAGCTCTTTACTTGGTCAATCGAAATGCGATTATATTTTCGCAAATGCTCAATCATTGCTTCCAATACATCCGAGATTCGATTAATCTCTTCGGTATTTCCCTTTATCAAAATCTGATTTCCACGAGAAATAATTTTGCTCAACGGAAATGCACTTGCAACCTCTTTGATATTGATGTTTTCTACACCAAGAAAATCAGTCAATGAGATTTCTTCCTCTAATGTGAATACTTTATCAGTCAAAATAAAAAATATATTGTTTAATTGTGGAAAGGCAAATGCCTATAAATAAAGTTTAATCTCCAAAAACAGAATTCGTTTACTGACTTTTGGTTTCCCAAAGTTCAAAAATTATTCACAAATTTGCTTATTTTTCCACAAAAAAAACTCAAATCTTTGACTATCCGCTGATTATCAACCACTTACAACAAACAAACTTTAATTTTAAAAAATACAATGTATTTCAAAATACCTTTTTTCTTCTTAACATTGTATTAATTTTATGGAAAAAAGTTATCAAAATAATCCTGCAGGTGTTGTAAACAGCCAAAGAGGTTTCGGAAAGAACCTATTTTTAGAAAGCTTTCGAAACGAATCGGGCAAACTACCTCCTCAAGCTTTAGAACTTGAAGAGGCGGTTTTGGGTGCGTTAATGATTGAGAAAGATGCCTTAACTGCGGTTGTGGACATTCTTCAACCGTCAAGTTTTTATAAGGAAGCTCACCAAAGGATTTATAATGCGATTCTCCAGTTATTTGGCAAATCAGAGCCGATTGATATGCTCACCGTTACAACTCAACTAAGAAGTAATGGTGAACTTGAGTTTATTGGTGGAGCATCTTATCTTGTCAAATTGACTAATAAAGTTAATTCGGCTGCCAATATCGAATACCACGCACGTATTATTACTCAATCGGCTATCAAGCGAGATATGATAAAGATTGCGGGCGAGATTTTGAAAGATGCCTACGAAGATACGACCGATGTATTTAATCTTTTGGATAAAATTGAGCAAAACTTCTTTGAAATTTCCGAAAGAAATATCCGTAAAAACTATGCCGATGCCAGCACAATTATGCGTGCAACCATCGAAGAGTTGGAACAAAAGAAAAATAATAAAGATG
>JAIYBU010000194.1 GCA_027488335.1 Cytophagaceae bacterium | reverse complement strand
TCACTCATTCAAGAACGGGCGGCGAACCGCTTTTCTCATTATTATCTTGACCCTCATCGACGAGACGATGCCAAAAACAAAGTTTTCAAGATTGAAGATTGCGAACCTAACCTTTTTTCTATCAAGCATTTATTAGAAAATTATATGGTAAAGTTTTCGCCAATGCTTGATATTAAGTTGGCAATTGAACAACTACAAACTATTTCGGAAGTACATATTGTTGCCATTGAAAATGAAGTAAAAGAATTGCTTTTTGTGAGTAAATCCCAAAAATCAGCTATAAATGATAAGATAACTATTCACTGCATTAATTTCACAGCGAATAATGATAAACAACTTTTTGAGTTTGATTACGAAACCGAAGAAAAAAGTATCGTAAAATACTCAAAACCAACTACTTATATCTATGAACCCAATGCGGCTATTCTAAAAGCGGGGGCATTTAAAAGTATTTCGGCTCAATATAATTTGGCAAAACTTGCACCCAACAGTCATTTATATACTTCCGAAAAACTGGTCGAAAAATTTGCAGGTAGAAGTTTTATCTGTGAATCGGTCTGCAAATTTGATAAAAGAGAAGTTTTATCAAAACTTCCTATGCCTAAAGCTAACATCAGCACCCGAAATTTTCCGCTTAAGCCCGAAGAAATAAAAAAGAAATTGGGTTTGCAAGATGGCGGAGAATACTATTTATTTGCGACCGAAAACAACGACAAACAAAAGATTGTATTAATTTGTAAAAAAGTAGAGCAGGTATAACTTTTTGTGAAAGTGTTTATGTTACCATTACTCAATCAGAGCGTCCTAAATAAATAATTTTAAAAAATATTATTATGAGAAAAGTACTTCTAACAGGCATTTTGTTCGTGGCAAGTTTTGTTGGTTTTGCTCAAACGATTTTGAGTGGCTCGGAGGTTTTCGATAAAAACCGTAAAGAAGGTTTTTATATGACTATCAACGTTGAAAAGAAATTTATCGAAAAAGACTGGTCGCTTTTTATCTCTAAATTCGGTGGCGTGGCTCAGAGTCGAGAGGTTTTCAATATTGCTTCAGCTAATATTCCAGATATTTCGCCTGACCCAATCAATTTGATGACGAAAGTAAAAAAAAAAAAAAAAGTAAAAACTAAAATTTTTGTTTCCTTTGATATCGGTGGCGGAAATACGATTTCTGAAAATAATAAGTCCTTTAAAGGAGTAGAGAAACTCTTAAAAGAATTTTATGTTTTAGCGATGCAAAACGAAGACGTAAGATTGGCCGAGCGTGATACGGACGAATCTCAGAAAAACCTTGACCGTGTCAACAAAACAGGCGATAAAATTGCCCGTAACATAGAAAAGAACAAACGTGAAAAAAAAAAACTCTTGAAGTCATTGGAGGAGAACAAAATAGAACTTGAGAATCTTTTAAAAGACCAAATTGCCAACCAACAAGACCAAGAAAATGCTCGAATTGCGTTGGAAGAAAAACAAAAAGCAGCAAGCGTAGTAAAAACTCGAATTAAATAATATTCCTGCCAATCATTTCACCAAAGAGCCTCTTGTTTAATTTCAAGAGGCTCTTTTAGTTTCTAAAGAAATTACAGTATAACTATTTCAATAACTTTTGTCACTATTAGAAGTGATTAAGGGCTTCAACTTTCATCGTTTATTATTTTTTATATTTTTGCGAATAGCCCTACCGTGAAATCGTATTGAGGAGATTATCAGGCTAAATTACTGAAATAAACAAAGTAAAATACTTATAACCTAAACCTTAATAAATTAGCCACTACGAGTATGACGGAAATAAAAGAAAAGATTCGCCTGAGCGAAAGGAAAGATAATAAAGGATGGAAAAAATGGGGACCATATCTATCTGAAAGGCAATGGGGAACAGTCCGTGAAGACTACAGTGTTTATGGCAACGCTTGGGACTACGTACCACATGACATGGCCCGCTCTCGTGCTTACCGATGGGGCGAAGATGGAATCGGTGGAATTTCGGACAATAAACAACATATATGTTTTGCGGTTTCATTTTGGAATCATAAAGATAAAATCATCAAAGAACGCCTTTTCGGTTTGGCAGGTTCAGAAGGAAATCATGGCGAAGACGTAAAAGAGTTATATTATTATGTAGATAGCACTCCTACACACTCATACATGAAGATGCTTTATAAGTATCCACAAAATGAGTTTCCGTATCGCCAAATTGTTGAAGAAAACCAAAAACGCAATCGTCAGGACACCGAATTTGAGATTGAACAAACTGGGGTTTTCGATAATAATGAATATTTCGATATTTTTATCGAATATGCCAAAGCCGATGAAAACGATATTCTGATAAAGATTACGGCTCAAAACAGAAATAAGGAAGCAGCTTTGCTCACGATGCTACCTACGCTTTGGTTCAGAAATACTTGGAGTTGGGGCTACGAGGCTTACAAAAAAAGCCCAATGATGACAGGCATCGCTAATAATCAGATTGAGGTTTCGCATCAGCTTTTGGGTAAATATAAATTATATGTAGAGGGAGCTGACGAACTCGTTTTCTGTGAAAACGAAACCAATATGGAGCGTATTTTTGGTAAACCAAATACGGCCATGTTCGTAAAAGACGGCATCTGTAATTATATACTAACTGGCAAAGCATCCACCATAAACCCCAACAAAATTGGGACTAAAGCTTCGGCTAAATACACCAAAAAAATTGAAGGTGGTGAAAGTCATACTATCCGACTTCGATTTAGCCAAAATACGCATAATCAAAAGGCTTTCGTGGACTTTGATGAAATTTTTGAAGCAAGAATCAAAGAAGCCGATGAATTTTATGACCACATTCAGCAAGATATAAAATCGGAAGAACAACGCAACATTCAGCGACAAGCATTTGCTGGAATGATGTGGAATAAACAATTTTACTACTATAATATCAACGAATGGCTTAAAGGAGACCCCAAAATGCCTTTTGAGTTTAAAGGCAGAGCTTTTCCGAGAAATAACACTTGGAAACACGCCTACATGGCCAATATTTTGTCGATGCCCGATAAATGGGAATATCCTTGGTTTGCTGCCTGGGATTTGGCTTTTCATACCCTTACCCTCGCTCGTATCGATTCCGATTTTGCTAAACGACAACTGGCGGTAGTACTCCGAGAATACTACATGCACCCCAACGGGCAAATTCCTGCTTATGAATGGAATTTCTCAGATGTAAATCCACCTGTACACGCTTGGGCAACTTGGAAAGTCTATGAAATTGATAAGAAAAACAATGATGGCAAAGGCGATTTAGCCTTCTTAGAAAAAGTATTTCATAAACTGCTCATCAATTTTACGTGGTGGGTCAACCAGAAAGATGAAGAGGGAAATAATATTTTTGGTGGTGGTTTCTTAGGCCTTGACAACATTGGTGTTTTTGACCGAAATGCACAAATTCCAGGTGTAAAGCTCGAACAAGCCGATGCCACTGGTTGGATGGCCATGTACACCCTCAATATGTTGCGTATTTCGTGCGAAATTGCGATGGAAAAGCCTGTCTATCAGGATATGGCGTCAAAATTCTTTGAGCACTTCTTGCATATTGCTGCGGCTATCAATAAGCCAATCAAAGACAATGATTTGGGGCTATGGGACGAAGCCGACCAGTTTTATTATGATAAACTTAATGCTCCAAACGGCGAGACAATCTTTATGAAGATTCGCTCGTATGTTGGTCTGATTCCACTCTTCGCCGTCGAAATCATTAATGAAGAAATGCTTTCTAAATTACCAGATTTCAAACGTCGTTTGGAATGTGTACTTAATCATCGTCCAGATTTGGCCTCTTTGATTTCTCGTTGGAACGAACCTGGCAAGGGCGAAACACACCTCCTTTCACTCCTGCGTGGGCATCGTATGAAGATGGTTATCAAACGAATGTTTGATGAAGCAGAGTTTTTGTCTGATTACGGCATTCGTTCGTTGTCGAAATCACACAAGGATAATCCATATCAATTTAATTTACATGGTGAGATTCTAAGTGTAAAATATACACCCGCTGAATCGGACTTGAGCATTATGGGTGGAAATTCAAACTGGCGTGGGCCAATTTGGTTTCCGATTAACTTCTTGTTAATCGACTCATTATTAAAGTTTTATGAGTACTATGGCGATGATTTTGAAGTAGAATATCCAACAAATTCGGGCAATATTATGTCAATTAAAGAAGCTGCTCTTTTGGTTGCTGGGCGATTGATAAATATATTTCAGATGAATGATGAAAGCCGCCGACCAACTACTGGCGATTTTGAGAAGTTTGATACTGACCCGCATTTCAAAGACTTGCATCTTTTCTACGAATATTTTAATGGCGATACTGGCGAAGGTCTCGGAGCTGCTCACCAATGCGGCTGGACAGGCTTAGTAGCCGATTTAATTCATTATGTAAACGAAAAGTAAACGATTGTAGGAGCAGAATTTGGCAGATAGCTATTTCTGCTCCTTTTTAATGTTTATTCCGCTCGATAAAATACCATATTTTTGCCCAAAAGCTCCAAACCCCAATACCCACGCACAATTAGTTTTTTGGTATTTTCGAGTCTTACAACTGCACTATAAGTTCTCCCAGAATTGGGGTCATAAATAGTACCATTTTGCCAAGTTTTATTTCCATCAAACACCAAATCATCAACAACCTGCATACCAAGCCAAGGCCGATTTCTTAGTTTTGAGTCTGGGTTTTCGGTATCTTTAAAATCTTCCATATTTGGTGTTTTGGGGTCGCACATGAACCAAACTACTTTCCCGAAATACTTATCATTTTTTTTAAATATTTCCACTTTTAAATCTTTATTTTCAGACAACCATGTGCCAAGAATTTTATCAGCAACGTACATATTTTGACAAAACGCCGAACTAAGAAATACTGATAAAACTAAAGTCAAACTAATTTTTAATGTTTTCATTCAATACACTTTTTAAAAAACTTCGCCCAAATTAAAGAAAAAACCCTTTGCTCCACCGCTTCCTGCACCATATGAAATCACAAAAAAAACATTTGATTTTTTATTAACTTTTGTCCTTAGGCTTACACCATACCCATGTAATATTTTAGAAAATTGGTTCGATACTGGTTCAGCAAAAGTTTGTGAATTTATAAACAAAGCTCCACCCAAAAGTTCATTCTTTAATATAGGGAAGCGATACTCAGCTTCATAATAGAGCATGTTTTTGCCTCTAAACCTCCCTTGTATAAAGGTTCGCCCAGCGTTATCGTAGGTATCCCAAAGCGTACTCGGCAAATCGAAATACGGAACTTTACCACCGAAAGTCAACCAGTTGATGTTCCAAAAAGCCAAGATACTTTTTGAATTTTTAGGAAACGACAAATAATGCCTAAAATCCGAGTAAATAGAATTATAATTGGTTGAACTACTCAAAATTTTCATATTGCGAGTAAATGAAATATTTGAATACCAACCACCCGCAACTGGACTATTTTCATTTCTTCGAGAATCAAACAAGGCATTTAAAACAAGGCCCGATGAAACTGCTGAGTGGCTTACTCCATACTCTACTGCATTAGTAATCAACTGATTATCTATACGCTTTACCTTAAAATGCTTATCAAAATTATAGCCAACTCCAATTAAAAAATCAGGAGTGACAGCTCTCGACAGTACCTGATGAAACCTTATAAAATGATAATTATATTGATTAAAGACCGTTTCTTGAGTCAGCCCACCTAAACCAAAATCTTTTACATGATATTTATAAAACCGCCAATCTGACACAAAATTATATTTATTATTTTTGCTCCAAATACTGGTTGTCAAAATCGGTGTAAATTGGCGTTTTTGAGTATATTCGGGAGTTACTTTAATGACTGAAATATTTGTCTTTGGATGGGTATAAAACGAAATATTTCCATCAACTAAAACCGTAAATCCCGTCAATTGACTATAGCCGAAGCCAGGCAAGACCGTAAATAATGGTACACCAACTGCGGTTTTTGATGTATCAATCTTATAATTTTTGTCTTTTATTCGCTTCCAAACATCTCCAACATCGACTAAAGTTACGTTGTTAGAGTCTAATTTTTGTGTGAAAGCTATATTCGACCAAAATATAAAATAGATGATGATGAGTGGGTATCTATACATCAATAAAGTCTTTCTGTACTTTGGTATCTTTCAAAGTATCGGTCTGTATCTGTTTGATTTGTGTTAAGGGGAGCTTCAATAATTTCCCGAAAGTATTAATTTTACACTCTTGCAAATGGGTATCAACGCCAAAAATGACGTTTTCTTTTGATAAGCGTGCAAATGTTCCGAAACTTCTATCCCAAATACTTAGTACATCCCCATAGTTTTTATCGGTATAAGGTTGTAAATAATGATGATGTACATGATGAAAATTAGGTGTAACAAATAGTAAACTTATGATTTTATCCAATTTTTCTGGAATACGAAAATTAGCATGAGCTATTACGTTTGAAACAATTTGAATGAATTGTCTAAAAATAAGCGTCCAAAGTGATACTCCCCCAATAAATACCCACAGAATCGTAAATAATAATCGAATGGCTGTTTCACCTGGATGTTCACGCAAAGTAGTTGAAACATCTAATTGTGTATCGGCATGATGAACCAAATGAAACCTCCAAAGACTTTTGACCTTGTGCATTAAAACATGGTAAGCATATTCACAAAAATCTAAGAAAATAAACGTTGAAATAAAAAGTAATAATGGGCTTTTGATGTGGTATTGATGAAAAATACCAAAATGATGGGCGTTTGTCCAATGTAAAGTAAAGTTCATCATGATTCCCAATAGAAGCTGAACAGGGGCGGCTGTTAGAATGAAAGTTGCATTCAACTTCAAATGCTTCAAACGATGTGGATTATTTCTGAGATTAATAAGACTCTCAAGATTCCATAAGATAAAGAAAGAGAAGGTAAGCAAAAGAATTCGGTGGAAATCGGGAGCAGAATTGAAATAACTAATGATTACTTGCATTTTAATTAAGGTTAGTAAATTGTAGGATTACGTTTATTTATAAAATGTGGTTGGGTACGAAAGATACCAATCCGATTAAAATTCAATTAAAGTACGACGGTTTCAATTGACCATAAAAATAAATGGAGTGCTTTTGAACTATAATTTCAAAAGCACCCCCGTAAAAAATGATATTTTACACAGGATATTTCTGCATTATTTTATTGACACCTTTGGCAATTAGTTTTTCGATTCGTTTTGGTGATACACTTCCCGATGCACCGCCTTGCCACACCAATTGATTAGTTTTTGCATCAATGGCTTCAATAACCAATGTTCCTTGTGTATATTGATAAGGCCCAAAGGAATATCCTCCCCAAAAACCCATCGAATAAGGAACAATCATACGACCAATTCTACTGTAACCAATCATCGGATACCCCATTGAGTATCCACCGTTATTACTGATTGCTTTTTCGGTATAAGTGCGAAACTTAAAAAGTAAATCTGGATTTTGCGTATTAATTTGCAAACCCTTGCCTATCAATAACTTATTCACATCATTTTCTATGTTGTTTGTAATAAGAGTATTATTATACATTGGATTTTGTACCTGTACATCAGGTTGAACCCACGCAAAAGTGTGATACTGACTAAAATTTACAGCATGGTCGGTGTTGCTGATAACTTGTGCTTTAACTGTTGAGGTGACAAGCCCAATCATCCCGATGAGCAAGACTTTTTGGAATAAGGTTTTCATCTTTTTACTAATTTTAAAATGAGAATTAAAGCCAAAACTCGTTTTGATTTCTGTATCAAAGTAAAGCGTAGAGAATTGAAGTCCTTTTAAAACCGTATTAAAATCTTATTAATTGAATTTTTGCAGAAATATCGCTTTAACTCAACCTTCGATAAATCTAACGTATAGGTTTCCTATACCTGATATCTAATAGCTAACTTGAGTGGAGTTTTTACCTCAAAAATTAATAATCCATTCAATAAATCAAGCATTTTTCCTGTTCTGAGTAGAATTTTCTCCGATAAGATTTGCTGAAACTTCATAAAGCAATCAGACAGATTTTGGCGAACTTGATAAAAATCACTTTCCGTAGTATTAGGAAAATACTCATGTAGGATATCAAAAGCTCAAGGTTCGATTTGAAGTTTTAAGTTAAGTGTCCGTCAGAATACTTCTTTGTCAATAATTAAACAGATAGTAAAACGAAAATTTCTATAATATGTAAAGTAATTTTTAATATTCAAAAAAAGCTAAAAAGTCTCTGATTAAAAATCACGTTTTAATCAGAGAACTATAACCCTAACTAACTAAACCTATACTGGAAAATTAAAACCTTGCTATAAAAAAAGCTCTGGTTAATGAGAAACCAGAGCTTTAAAACCTAAAATTCCTTTATAAAAATTCACTATTACTGTTTCTTGATGTAAATGTATCAGTATTAGCTTAATTGCTTCTAAAAATTGAATTAAAGAGTGATTAAAAATATCCTACACTCTATCAAAACGCATAAATATTTGGTTATGAGACAATTAACAACATTACTCTTTTAAGACATAGCCCATCCCGACGATAGTGTGTATGAGTTTTGGCGTAAAATCTTTATCGACTTTTTTCCGCAGAAAATTAATATAAGTATCAATAGTATTGCTGGCTGGGTCGAGGTCAGCATCCCATATTTTCTCGGCAATATCGACTCTCGAAACTACCCTATTATGATTAATCATTAGGTATTCGAGGAGAGCGTATTCTTTGGCAGTCAGCGAAATATCTTTACCCGCCCTCACTACTGTGCATGCCGTAAAGTCAAGCTCTAAATCAGCCACTTTCACTATATTTCGTTTAACTTGCTGTTGAACCATTGCACTACGTCGATGCAGGGCATTGAGTCGCATCAATAACTCTTGAAACTGAAATGGTTTTACCAAAAAATCATCAATGCCAGCATCAAATCCGAGAGCTTTATCATCGAGTGTTCCCATTGCTGTAAGCATTAAGATTGGCGTATTTTGCTTTTCATTTCTGATTGTTTGAGTCACGTCATAACCATTCATTTTTGGCATATTTATATCCATTATTATCACATCGTAGTCGTTATCGAATGCCATTTTAAGGCCTATTTCGCCATCTTTTGCTATATCGACCAAATGTGTATGCTCTTCGAGACCTCGCTTTATAAACTCGGCCAAACGAAGTTCGTCTTCAACAATCAGTATTTTCATAAAAGTATTAAAATAAATGAAGCAAGGTAGGATTACCTTGCTCGCATTGGATTGTGCGTTAAACACAAAATTACTTAACTAATTTTTTATTTATTGTGTTTCTTGTCTTTTTTTGCTTGTTGCATTGCTTGGCGATGAGCATTTTTTTCTATTTTCTGAGTGACCTTACGTTCTTTTTTTACTTCATCATTCGTTTGAAGCTTCGTAATTTGGTCTTCTCTTTTTCCAAGCTTTGCTACTTTTTTAGTAGTCTCGGGGTTTGTTTGTGCAAAAACACTTGTGGCGAAAATGGCTACCATGGCTGCCAACAAAATTTTCTTTTTCATACCTTTAAAAGTTTAAGAATTCTTTCGTCCAAACATCTGTTTGGCTTTCTGATATAAAGGTATTTCTGTGTTCTAAAAAGCGTTTCAAGCCCAAATTAAAACTTAATTAAACCTCAATACAATGTTTTGATTGGTAACTCGACAGTAAAAGTTGACCCAACGCCTTCGACCGATTGAACCGAAATTTTTCCTGCATGAATCTCAACAATTCGCTGGGTCAGTGGTAAACCAATGCCATGACCTGAGATTTCTTTTGTTTTTTCGTTCCGATAGAATGCCTCAAATATATGCTCTTTTTCTTCGTCTGTCATACCAACACCTTGGTCAATAAAATCAATTTTAACTTTGCTTTTATCATACGAAATCTTGGCTTCAACCCGTTTATTATAGCTGTATTTACAAGCATTTTCCATCAAATTTCTGAAAACTAATAGCAACAATTCGGCATTTCCACTCACAATCATTGATTCATCATTTTCGGGAATTTCATCAAACTCAATATTTATATGATATTCGGGTTGATTTTTCTTTACTAAATCTGAGGCTGCCCACAGTACTTCATCCACTCTTACTTCTGTAAAAGACACTGATTGAGCATCGGCGTTCATTCGAGCCAACTCAAGCAGACTATTTACCAGTTTTATCATATCATTTATATCATACTGGAAGTTTTCAACCGTTTGTTTATATTCTTCAACGCTTCGCTCTTTCATGAGTGTTACTTGAGCATTTCCGAGTAAAATTGATAATGGTGTGCGTAACTCATGGGTTACATAAGAAACAAAATTGCGTTGCTGGGTATAGGCATAATCAAGTCGGTCGAGCAAATCATTGAATGTATGAGCCATTTGTCCGATTTCGTTATCTAAATTTGATTCAGGAATACGAGATTGTAGGTTTTTACTCGAAATACTTTCCATCCGTAAAGCAATTTGCCCAATTGGCCTCAGGTCTTTTCTAATATAGAATCGAGTCGTAAACGTAATAATGCTAATTAATAAAACCGAACCGATAATCAAAATATAAAGAAGATTTCGTTGTTTATTGAAACCCGATAAGTCATAGCCAGCGGCTTCGATGATTAACAACTGCTTGAATTTATTATTACGGCTTAAAAAGATAGTTCGTTCATACCCATCCTTCTTAAACTCAATTTCGTGTTTAAAAACTTCTTTTCTTAATTTTTCGGTTAAATGAGTGACGGCATACCTCGATTTAAATATGACTACACCCGTTGAATCGTAAATAATAAATTGTTCTTGGGTATATATATTTTCCTTCATATCATCCAAAGTCCTTACGTCTTCGCTGCTTAGGCCTTTGTCAATAATCATTTTTTCTAAAGT
>JAIYBU010000187.1 GCA_027488335.1 Cytophagaceae bacterium | reverse complement strand
GCCGTTTTTGATATTGGTAAAACCAATAAAAAATTACTTCTTTTCGACGAAGATTACCAAATTGTAAAAGAAGAACAATCGCAATTTGAAGAAATTCTGGACGATGATGGCTTTCCGTGTGACGATTTAATTAAGCTAAGTTCTTGGCTCAAAGAAACTTTCGAGTCTATCAAGCAAAATTCTGATTATGAGGTAGTTGGCTTAAATGTTTCGGCTTATGGAGCGAGTTTAGTACATCTAAATTCAGAAGGCAAAGCTATCACGCCGCTCTATAATTACCTAAAGGCTTTTACTCGACAGATGGCTAAAGAGTTTGCCGAAAAATATTCTTCAAATATATATACTCAGACTGCTTCGCCCGAACTCGGAATGCTCAATTCAGGATTACAGTTATACTGGTTGAAACATACTAAACCGAGTATTTTTCATCAAATAAAATATTCTTTGCATTTACCCCAATATTGTAGCTTTTTGTTCTCGAATAAACCGGTGTCCGAAATCACGAGTGTGGGTTGCCATACCGCTCTTTGGGATTTTCAGAAGAACGATTATCATAGTTGGGTTGAAGCTGAGCATCTACATTCGATACAACAAAAACCTTTATTCTCAAATAATGTATCAACCGATGCAGATTCTATGCCGATTGGTATTGGTATCCATGATAGTTCGTCGGCACTTGTACCTTATTTGAAATCTTTTGACGAAAAATTCATTTTACTTTCGACGGGTACTTGGGCAATCAGCATCAATCCGTTTAATGATGAACCATTAACTGATGCCGAATTACAAAAAGATTGTTTATGCTTCCTCAACTACGAAGGGCATCCAGTAAAAGCTTCAAGGCTTTTTGCGGGTAACGAACATGAGCGTCAAACCAAACATTTGGCTGAGTATTTTGGTAAAGAGGTCGATTATTACAAGCAAGTGAAATACGACCAAGATATGGTTTGGTTTTTACGCAATAAATTTAAACAAGCCACTCCACAAACGGCGGATGTTGGGCTTTTGAAGGATTGTCCATTTGTGGAGCGAAACCTCAATTTGTTTAAGTCTTACGAGGAAGCCTATCATCAATTTATGCTTGATTTGGTTGCTCAGCAGGTAGCATCATTAAATTTGGTAATGGGCTGGAGCAAACCTAAGCAAATTTTTGTAGATGGGGGCTTCTCAAAAAATGATATTTACATGAACCTTTTGGCCGAAACCTATTTCGATAAGCAAGTGTATGCTTCCGAAATTGCCCAAGCATCTGCTTTGGGTGCTGCATTGGTGATTCATGAACACTGGAATTCTAAGCCTGTTCCACAGCAATTGATTGCTTTGAAGAGGTATTTTTGACCATATTCTATGGTAATAAAAAAGCTGTATTTTCGGATACGGCTTTTTTTATGACTATCTCCATTAACATGACTGAACTTTACTTCCAGAAAGTAACTTTACTAAAGAAATACTGATTCATGCAAAAAAAGAAAAAAATATTAGCCATTTCTGGAAGTACGCGAAGCGGTTCTACAAATCACAAAATTTTGAAATGGATAGCTGAAATAGCGAAAAACAACTTTGAAGTAACTTTATTTGATACTTTGTCACTATTACCCCATTTCAATCCCGACTTGGATACCGTCGATTTTTTACCCAAAGAAGTTGAGTCATTTAGAAGGCAAATTTCGGAAGCCGATGGTATTATTATTTGCACACCTGAGTATATTTTTAGTTTGCCAGGTAGCTTAAAAAATGCTTTTGAGTGGTGCGTTTCGACAACTATTTTTTCCGATAAAAAGGTTGCTCTCATTACAGCTTCGGCATCTGGGCAAAAGGGTCACGAAGAATTAAATTTAATCATGAAAACACTTGGAGCTGTTTTTACGGATGAAGTCTCAATTTTAATTAGTGGTATAAGAGGAAAAATAGATACCGAAGGTAGAGTTATAGAAGAACAAACATCGGCAAAAATTACGAATTTAGTTGAAAAACTTTACGAGAATATTGCCTTAGTTAATCACTAAAGAGCATTTTTATAATTAGAAAATGAAGTTATATACAAAACTAAATCACGAACCTGCATCTATATTGTTATATATATATATGGCTATCAGATAATTATGAAAACCAAAAGATACTTTTATAGATGTCTTTTTTATATTTGTTTTACCGTAATCCGCAAACTATATACTTAAAATTTGAAAACGCTTAGTTACAAAGGTGGCGTCTGAAAAATAACACTATGCTCAGAAAGTAGACATAGCCCTACACCTTTTTACCAAAGGTAGGCGATGTTCGTCGACCTCGACTACCAAGCCAGTCTCAATCTAAAACAACTCAAAGAACAATTTATTGGATAGTTACCTTGGTAATAATATTGCTATTTTCGAAGCCCAAGCGAATGATAAAGGCATGTTTTATATACTTCAATTGATTGATTATTTATTATCAACCTACTCGTGAATTGCTACTCAAATGCTTTACCAAAGGTTTGGTGAAGCAATAAATGAGAGCGTAATCAGAATTGATATAAATTATCTAAGAAATATTACTTTTTTTATAAAAAATTGTAAAAATAAAATGTTTTTGAGTAAATTTGTCTTTGTATAAACCTATTACCACTTAATGAAACCTGCCAAGTACGCTAAAGTAAAATTCCTGAATAAAGATAAATCATTGTTTTTTTCAGTACTTCGTGAAAACATTGATTCATATTTTGAAACTAATTCTATTGAAAAGACAGGAGGAACCAAATTGCTTTTCAAAGCAATTTTTATGTTGAGCCTTTATTTAATTCCGTATGCTCTTATTCTTACTGGAAATTTCTCACCCTTACAAATGTTACTGCTTACAATTGTGATGGGTTTAGGTGTGGCAGGCGTAGGAATGTCGGTCATGCACGATGCCATTCATGGGTCGTTTTCATCTTCTTCAAAGCTCAACAAATTATTTGGGGCATCCATATATTTGCTCGGTGGTAATGTCTATAATTGGGATGTGCAGCATAATAAGTTGCATCATACTTATACTAATCTTCACGATATTGATGAAGATATCACTGGTAAATTTATGTTGCGACTTTCGTCTGGCGATAAACTCAAGGCAGTGCATCGTTTTCAGCACGTTTATGCGTTTTTCTTGTATAGTTTAATGACAATTTCGTTTTTATGGAAAGACTTTAAAGAGATTCCATTATACAATAAAATGTCAGAAACTGGATTAGTAAAACCTTTTCCCAAAAAAGAATTGATTACCTTGATAGTCAGTAAGATTGCTTACGTTTTATTTATTTGTGTGTTGCCGCTTCTTGTGCTTGATATTACCTTTGGTCAGTGGTTTGCTGGTTTTATGGCCATGCACTTTACGGCAGGTATTATTTTAAGTACGGTTTTCCAGTTGGCACATATAGTAGAAGGTGCAGCCCAACCAGCGGTCGATGACCGAGGAAATATCGAAAATGCGTGGGCGATTCATCAACTCAATACAACGGCTAATTTTGCAGGTAGTAATAAACTTTTATCTTGGTATATTGGAGGGCTTGATTATCAGGTTGAACACCATTTATTTCCAAATATTTCGCATATTCATTATCCTGCCATTGCTTCAATCGTAAAAAATACCGCCGAAGATTTTGGTATTGTCTATAATAATAAACATTCGTTTACGAAAGGATTGAAATCGCACATCAGAATGCTTCATAATTTAGGGCATGGTGTCATTTAGTGGAAATGAATAAGGAAAGTTTGGTGTGCTTTATACAGAAGATATTGCCGATGCCTGCCGACAAAGCAGAGCAAATTTCGATTTATTTCACGCCAAAATCCTATCATAAAAACGATTTTTTGTTGAAAGAAGGCAAAGTATGCTCCGAATCACATTTTATCGAATCTGGTTTTCTACGTTCGTATGTAGTTGATATCGACGGCAATGAGGTTATAACCGACTTTTACGGAAGTAATATCTTTGCCAATGATTTTCTATCGTTCTTCAAGCGAATTCCCTCCAACGAAAACATCCAAGTTTTAGCTGATTGCAAAACTTGGATGATAAATTACGAAGATTTACAGACGTGTTTTCATTCGATTCCCGAATTTAGGGAGTTCGGTCGTATGATGCTTATCAATAATTATTCAAGACTAAAAGAGCGTATGCTGGGCATGATTCAACTCTCTGCCGAGCAACGCTACGAAAGACTGGTTACTTCACATCCTGAGATTTTTCAGAATGCCCCACTTAAATACATTGCTTCTTATTTAGGTATCACTGATACTTCTCTGAGCCGAATCCGCAAAGAAATTTCACGAAGTAGGTAAGGTTATTCTTTGTTACTGGTTATCTGTTATTGCTAAATGATATAAAGTCTTGATAGTTATAAGATTACTTAGTTTTTTAGCCAAAATAATAAGTAAACAATGAGTAACGAATCTTCAATCACAACAGAGTACTTGGGTCGAGTAAGTTATTTTTGATTGAAAAGATGACTAATCCTGCCGTATTTCGCATGCCTGTTTTTTCGAGTAAATTATTTCGATGGCCATCAACGGTACGAACACTGATAAATAATTTATTGGCAATTTCTTGGGTAGTGTATTGCTTACAAATGAGGTCAAGTACATCAAGTTCTCGTTGGGTGAGGGTAGAAGGAATATCGTCTTGAATCAATAAGCGTATTTTTTTTTCCGTGAGTCTATTCTTCATAGCTGCCAAAAAAGCTTCATTAAAATAAAAATCTTTTTCAATCACTGCCCAAATGGCCTTTTCGACTTCAGCAGGTTCTACGTTTTTGAATAAATACGCATTTACGCCCAATTCCATGAGGTGAGTCACGAAACGGTCTTCACTATGGACCGACAAAATAATTATCTTAATGTCAGGAAATCTCTGGTGCAAAATTTTGGTCGTTTCAACGCCGTTGAGTTCGGGCATTGATAAATCGAGTAGTACAATATCGGGTTTCACCTTGGCTGTTTCAATGGCTTCAATGAGAGCTTTGCCATTATCGACTTCGAGTATAATGTGGATGTTTTTAAAGGAATTAACGATTGAAATCATACCTTTGCGAAACAACACTTGGTCGTCGGCAATGGCAACGTTTACAGTTTTCATGGTTTTTTATAGCTTTTAAATTGGTGAATCGCATCATAATACCCTAACAATTAGCTTATTAGCTATTTTAGGGGTTTTTAATTTAAAGGGATACTGACGTTGAGTTTTAGCCCTTCGTTGGGTTGTGTTTCAAATTTTGTTGTGCCATTTAGCATTTTGGTTCGAGTTTCGATATTTTTTAGGCCTAAACTTCGTTTTTGATAGGCTTCTTCAAAGACAAATCCTTTTCCATCATCTTTATATTCAATTTCAAGTAAGTTATTGTCAGTTTTTAGTGTAATCGAAACACTTTCAGCCTCCGAATGTTTGACTGCATTATTGAGTAATTCTTGGATTAATCTATATACCACCAAACTTTTCTTGGTGTCAATCGTTGTTAAATTATCAGCTTTTAAATAGATAATTATATCCGATAGTTCCATCGTTTTTTCGCAGAGCCCTTCAACTGAATATCCCAAACCAAACTCTTCCAATCCTTGCGGTAATAAATCATTTGAAATACGTCTTACATTTTCTATTGTGTTGTCTATCAGTAGTTTAGACTTTGAGCCAATACTCCCGATAACATCATTTTTGGAGGTGTCTTGCTGTATTTGTCCTACCAATAATCTTAGTGCAGATAATGATGCTCCAACCTCATCGTGCAGGTCACGGGCAAGCCTTTTACGTTCGGTTTCAATGGCTTCGAGTGTACCTTGATAAAGTTCCCGTTGGTGTTTAGCTTCTGCTTCTTTGAACGCAAGGTCTTGTCGGATGATTCGACGTTGGTACAACAAGATAAATCCTACAACCCCCGATGCCAAGAGTATCATGGCTATAGTGCCACCAAACAATAAAACATACAATTCTACCGGCGAAGACTGTGCCATAGGCCAATTCCTAAAAATAGATGTAAGACTAACATTAAAAAAGCGTGCATACCCCATGCAAGCGATAGTAAGTAGTTGTCTCCCTTAATAAAATTACTTAAAATAAAGATGAAGAGATTACCTGCAAAGTAAAACAAAAAGCCTGAGTTAATCCAAAAAATTGGTTGTTTTGTTGGGTTACGAGTGTCTAACTCTACCAACATTTTGTAAAAGCATAATAATGATAAAAATATAATAAGAATACCTTCTAAGCCGCTGGCGTAAGTGTTAAAATTGAAAATACCTTGAATAAAAAAAGCATTTATTGTAGCTAATAAGACAAAAAATAGTATAATATAAGGTAAGATTTTTCGATTGAAAAAATTGCCAAAATAGGTATAATAAAATAAGCCAATTATAATAAACTCTAAAATAGTGTATAGATGTAGCCCAGGTAGAGTATTTAATTTAGGATAAAAATAAGAAATAGTGCGAGTGCAAATTTCTGAAAACGCTCCCAAAAGAATGAAATACCAAATATATTTTAATTCATTTTTTAGATGTTTCAAACGAACGAATCCGATAGTTATAGTAAACAACAGTACATAGTGTACATAATCAAGTAGCCATATTAAGAAGTTACTTATCATCTGAGGAGGGGGAAGAGTAAGCAAAATTCACGAATTGCTTACCCTTTTTTAAAGCTATTTGTGGAAATTATCCTTAAACTTCAGGATATGGAGGAACGGGACGGCTGTAATCAAAAATTTCATCATCACCAGCAACTACATTTGCTCTATTATCAACTTTAGTTTTTACATTCGACATCATTACGCAACCATACAATACATTATTTGGCACACCATCCACCAATAAGTATTTCATGCCCAGAGTAAATTTGATGTATTTGTTATCTTTATTTAGGTCGATTACTTTTTGAAGTTCATCAACATGAAAATAGAAAGCTTTAAAGTCCGATGGTTTAAATTTTTCATTATTCAAATAATTTTGAACATACCCATTGGCATCTTCAGGGCTAATGGGTTTGTCGTATCTCGGCGTACCGTCAAGGTCTAAGGCCATCATCGTTTGTGCGTTTTAAGTGAAATAACGCAAATATAGAATTTTTGGATAGTCCAGCAATACGTAAAAATACCTGTTTTTATAAATAGGCTTTTATACCCTTATAAAAACCTTATTTTATTAAGATTTTTG
>JAIYBU010000079.1 GCA_027488335.1 Cytophagaceae bacterium | reverse complement strand
CGGCACTTTTTTTTTACTTTTTGGATTGATACAATAACTTCCAGTAAATGCCCCAGAAACCGTTCTTACATCCGACATACGGTCGAGTTCAGAACGTTTTTGAGTTTCAGAAATATAATTAGCAACCTTTTCTTTTTGCTCAGGTGTTGTCAAAGATGCTACTAATTCATGTTCAGGAGCTAAAACCATGAACGAAACGCCATAAATGGTGTCAACACGAGTCGTGAAAACTTCGATTTTTGTATCCTCATTGTTTTCAAGAGCAAATTTTACCATTGCTCCAACCGAGCGACCAATCCAGTTTTTTTGTTGTTCTTTCAATGAATCAGACCAATCAACTAAATCCAAACCATTAATCAAACGGTCGGCATAAGCTGTAATTCTCATTACCCACTGTTGCATTTTTTTCTGAATCACGGGGTAACCTCCACGCTCCGAAACGCCATCTTTTACCTCATCATTCGATAAAACCATACCCAATGCTGGACAGAAATTTACCACTGCATCAGAAAGGTAGGTTAGTCGATAATCCAATGAGATTTTATATTTTTCAGTTTCGTTAAATGCTTTCCATTCCTCAGCCGAGAAACTTGGTGTTTCGTCATTACACGCAGCTTTTACGCCAGTTGTGCCATTTTCCTCAAATTTTGCATATAAAGTTTCAATGGCTTCGGCTTTGTCCGTTTCTTTGTTGTACCAAGAATTGAATAATTCCATGAAAATCCACTGTGTCCACTTATAATAGTTTGGGTCAGAAGTACGTACTTCACGACTCCAATCGTAGCAAAACCCTATTTTCTTTAACTGACTAATATAGGTCGTAATATTATTTTCGGTCGTGATGGCTGGGTGCTGCCCTGTTTGAATGGCATATTGTTCGGCAGGAAGTCCAAATGAGTCGAAACCCATTGGGTGAAGCACATTAAAACCTTTCAGACGCTTGTATCTTGAATAAATATCGGTTGCGATGTAGCCCAGTGGATGCCCAACGTGTAGGCCAGCTCCCGAAGGATACGGAAACATATCCAACACATAAAACTTCGGCTTAGTGTGGTCGATTTCTACTTTGTAAGTTTGGTTTTCTTCCCAAACTTTTTGCCATTTTTTTTCAATTTCACGATGGTTGAACTCCGACATTTCTTGAATTTTGAATGAGTGATTGCTTGAATGAGCGAATAAAATTTCCGCAAAAATACAATTTTAAAGCTGTATCGTTGTTATTTTGTGTCTACAAAATCAAACCTTTTCAATCTTATGTACAGAAAGGTAGTAATATCGTTTCTCGTTATTTTAGCAATTGCCTTATTATCAGTATTTTATGCAAAGAGTAAGACACAGAACTCGCCTTTAGTTTTAATGACTGATTTTGGTGTAAAAGATGGTGCAGTAGCAGCCATGAAAGGTGTTGCATTGAATTTAGCCCCTGATTTGAAGATTCATGACCTTACCCACGAAATTCCTGCCTATAATATTGGGGAAGGTGCATTTAGATTACAGCAAACTGCTCCTTATTGGCCAACTGGAACTGTTTTTGTTTGCGTAGTTGACCCAGGAGTTGGGACTGAGCGTAAATCTATTATTCTGAAAACCAAAGCCAACCACTATTATGTTGGTCCTGATAATGGACTTTTTACATTAGTGGCAGAAAGTGAAGGCGTTGAAGAAATACGTGAGATTTCGGCAGCGAATCGTTTACCAAATTCTCAGAATTCTTACACATTTTTCGGGCGTGATGTGTTTGCTTATTCGGGAGCAAAATTGGCTTCTGCTGGGATTAACTTTGAAGAAGTAGGGGAGAAAGTGGCTGATAATAAGTTAATTATGCTCGAATATTCAAAGCCTACATTTAAAAATGGATTAATTTCGGGGGGAATTCCGATTTTGGATATTCAGTACGGTAATGTATGGACAAATATTGACCAAAAAATTACAAATCAGCTCGGATTAAAGATTGGGGATAAGCTTTCGGTGAAAATTTTTGATGGTGAAAAGAAGGTTTTTGAGGGGCAAATGCCTTATGTGCATACATTTGGCGATGTAAAAGAAGGTGAAAACCTCTGCTACATGAATAGCTTGCTGAATTTGTCTTTTGGAATAAATATGGATGATTTTTCAAAAAAATATAAAGTTGGCAGCGGTACAAATTGGAGAGTGGAGTTAAGAAAGTTGTGAAAATTAGCAGTAGTGAGTGGAATATACAAGTAAAATTTATTGCCATCTGCTTTAGCTGACGGATACTTGAATAAAAACACAAAATGGCTTTAGCCTAAATTTTTAGTTTAGCTAAAGCCATTTTGTGTTATCTTATCTTAACCGTCAGCTAAAGCAGACGGCAATGAATCTTTCGGATGGAATTAAACATTAAAGCCCCGATTTTATATCATACATTTCAGAAATTACTTTAAAAGAATCCATCAACGCATTAAATCTGATTGTATCTACGTTGGTAAGCATATCTGTTGGAATACGACTATTGGTTTCGATTTTTAAACCTCTTTTTTGTAAGAACAATTTAGCCGAAAAAGGGTAAAAAGTATGTGTTACTCTATCCATCATAGTCAGAATGGCGTGTAATTGATTCAATTTTTCCGTTCGGCCATTCGTGAAAAATTCATTTAATAAATAGCTGTAAGGTTCAGGGTAGAAGTTGGCTGAAATTGGAGAAATACCTCTTGCACCAGATTCGAGTGAGTCGAGAGCCGTGGTAGTATCAGCATTATAAAGCCCGAAATTTGTTCCTTTTACGGCGGTAGATTTTCGTTCTAACGAAATTGAATTGCAACTCGTGTCTTTATGGTACACAAATCGTCCAGTCGAAGACATCCATTTGAGCATATCGGTACTTAAAAGACGTTTGTAAGGAACTGGACATTCATAAACTCCCAAAGGAATATTTCCTGTTTCATTCATAATTTCCTCCAAACGGATTTTCAATATATCATCATTTTCATCGGGTTCTACAAGCATACTTGTAATCAAAATCACAGCATTTATGCCCGTATCGTATATTTTTTTGATAAAATCTGTATTTGTAACACCGCCTCGATTAAAAGTTCCAGTGGCAACAACTGGCACTTTTTCTTGACAAAATTTAACGACACTACTCGTGAGCAGTAAACGCTCATCGGTTGTGAGTTGATACATTTCGCTCGAAAGACAGTTGGCAAACATACCATTGGAACCAGCATTGAGATACATATTCGTTAGTCTTTCTAAGCCATCTATATCAATTTGATTGTTGGATTTGAACGGCGTAATCATCACAGGCCAAAGCCCTTTGGGTAATAAATTCATTGTTTAAGGAAGGTTGAATAGTGTTTTGTTGAATAGAATATTGTTCAATGAAAAGTTGTCTATACAGACTCATTCGAGTTTTATCAAAAATATTTGCTTGGTTTTTACACCATTTTCCAAGTTTTCTAAAAATCGGTTAAATGCAATTGTTTTTCCATCGTGCGAGACCACTAAATTTGTTGGCGATGGCCTGCTTGATTTTGAAATGATTCGTAATCGCTTATCAAAATCAAGGTCATTGATTTTAATTTCACAAATACTTCCATTCCAAATATAAAAAATGCTTTTGCCCGAAGGATGCCATCGAACGCTTCCTTCAACATCAGTTTTGTGGAAAGTAACTTGTTTGAGAGTCCCACCATTTGGTGAAATTGTAAATAGCTGTTTGATATTTTTTTCATCTTTTGCCAAAAAAGCAAGCAAGCTCCCATCAAAGTTTGACCTGACAATGCCCGTACAACCTGCATTTGGCTTTTTTGCAGTAAAAGTTAAACGTCTTTGAGAAGCACCCTTTGGTGGTTGAGGTAATTGAGATTCCGTACCTTCTAAAGGACCGAATGCTCCATCAACATCAATGTTTTCGGGAATATCAACTATAAAAACTTCATCCACATTTTCTCCATTTTCTGTTTTTATAGTTCCAATAAATGCACGAGCCATTTGTCGAGTACCATCTGATTTCAAATAACCATTTTTACCAACCCAACTATCACCAGCCGCATGACTTATTTCATCGCTCCCATTTTTCGGATTTGGAACAACTTTCACCACCAATGCCGAAAACCATTCACCTGATAGATTTTTGCCATTATCTTTATCTTCAATGATAACCGATTTTCCTTTTTTTGAAACACCAATCGTTCGTAAGTTTTGTTTTTGGCCTGTAGCATCTTCGAGAGACTTCATAATGGCGTCATTGTAGGTAAAGCCAATCCAGTTGCCGTCTCCGCTAAATTCGTGTCGATGCGTTCCCCCTCTCAAAGCCCCTTTTGTAAATGGAAAGTTTATGTTTCGGGCATCAACAAAAATCGGATTTTCGTTTCTTGACTCATCAATCATTACTCCAGTTCTTCGCCATTGTTGATACGGATTTTGCTCCGTAACATTGTTTAAACCATGAATAAAAACAATCTGATTGGCAACTGGCGAATAACTTGCAGCACCAACACCAGGACCGAAAATTTGATTAGTTTGTACTTCATAAATTACCTTTTTTTCGCCCGAAACAACATTGACTTTTTCTATCTTTGCCGACGCGGCAATTCCACCTTCATCAGTGCGGGTATCATATACCAACCATTGATTATCAGGCGAGAAATTATCGTTGTTATCTAAATCGTGGTGGTAGCTTAGGTCGTTGGTTAATTGTATTTCGGGTAAAAAACGCATGGTTTTACAACTTGTCAATAAAAGAAAAATTAAAGGAAAATAGCTTCGCATGGCTTCGATGTTATTTGTTTTGTGGCTGACTAATCACCCCTAAATATCTGCCCAGCCAGTAGGGGAGCAACCAAATATCGCCCGCACTATGCTCCGAAGTTCCGTTTCCTTTTGTTCTGTCCAGATTAAACATATTGGCATTATGTCTCTGAATTGGTCGTTCGTCGGGCGGTAATACTTCCTTGATGGTTTGGCTGCGAAAGTTAGTAGAAATTTTCTCAATATCCTTCCTTTGGCTATTCATAATTGTCCAGTCAATAAGGTCGATTGGATGTTCTTTCAAATACCAAGTAGCTTCGTTCAAATCAAAATTTTGTGTACCTGTCACAGCAGTAAAAATATTCCACAAACCCTCTTTTTCGGGGCGTTCGGCTTGCCAATGGTCAATGATTGCTTTTTTGTAATGGGCTT
>JAIYBU010000130.1 GCA_027488335.1 Cytophagaceae bacterium | reverse complement strand
TAACGTAATGCCAACAGTAGAGGTAAAAAGCCGCCGTGTAGGTGGTGCTACATTCCAAGTTCCGATGGAAGTACGTGCTGACCGTAAGCAGTCAGTAGGTATGAAATGGTTAATTGGATATTCACGTAAGCGTGGTGAAAAAACCATGACTGAGCGTTTAGCTGGCGAAATCATCGCTGCTGCTAAAGGTGAAGGTGCGGCAGTGAAGAAAAAAGATGATACGCACAGAATGGCAGAAGCTAACAAAGCATTCTCGCACTTCAGATTCTAATCTATCTGAGGATTCAATATATAAAAAGCCGCAAATGCTGAAAAGTATTTGCGGCTTTTTTGTGTTTGTGGGGTTTTGTATGAAGCTAATAAAATAAGAGCTTTTGCCCCCAAAATAAGTATTAAGTCTATTCATTGCCGTCTGCTTTAGCTGACGGAGTCGCGGCAAGGTTTTGAATCTTGCCGCGACGTTAAGTTAAATTTATACAAAAAAAACTATCGAATCATTTCATAATCTTTAAACATACTCAACTTCATTGATTCTACTTTCTTTCTGAAATCAAGCCAGTTTGTAGCAAAGAATGCGTTTATCTTGGCAATAGATTCTTTCGTAAGGCCATCAAATTGTTCTAAAATAATTGACTCTGTTTTTGATGGAGCAGACTGATGATTCCCCAAATACATCATTAATTCTTGAGCTTTTGTTAGGGCAGTCACTCTATATGGGCGTCCATAGCCTTGTTTTTCGAGTGGTTTAGCTACGATTAACTCTTTTCGCGACTTGATGGTATCTTGAACAGCCTTTATCTGCTTTCTGAAATCTTCCATTTCTTTACCTTCATTGTCTTTTATCTGATTCAGCAACTTTTCTGTTACCTCATTCGCTTCGGTTAGGCGGTCAGTTGCTTCGGTTAGTTTAGCAACATTTCCTTTCAAACGTTCGTAAATATCTCGTTTGGCCACTTCTGCACTACGGTCAAAATTATATCTTGGGTCTGGTTTTACGCTTATATAAGTTGAATCCTTTTGGTCACCAAAACTTAGTACAACTTTATATTTACCTGGCAAAACATTGATTCCGCTTGGTTCGGCAGTTCCTTTTTTAGGTTTTGGCGTATTCGGGTAACGAATACCTTTTTCAGTCAAATTCCATGTAATGCGTTGCATTCCCGAAGTGTCAGGCACACTAAATAACGTACGAATCTGTTTGCCAACTTCATCATAAATTTTAGCATAAACGGTATCGTATTTAATACTTGGTTCTTTTGGATTCGGAACGTCTCTTTTCTCTTCTGGCTTTTTCTCTTCTTTTTTCGGAATATTCACAAAATAGCTAATTCTTGCACCTGCCGCACGATTTTCGCCTTCGTACATTCCATCGCCGATTGTGTTGTAGCCAATTTGTGGCGTAAATTCAACCAAATACGCATCAGGTGAATCGAAAGCTACGAGTTTTTGGTCTAAAATCTTCGTAGTTACTTGAGCAATTTTACGAAGTGGGCGAATATCATCTAAAACATATAAAGCACGACCAAACGTACCTACCACTAAATCGGCTTCACGCTCTTGAATCGTTAAATCCATTGTCGAAACTGATGGCAAACCCGCTTTCCATTGTGTCCACGTTTTTGAGTCGTCAATGCTCACCCATAGGCCGTGTTCAGTTCCGCAGAATAGTAAGTTTGGTGTTGTTGGGTCTTGCAGGAAACAAAGAGCATAACCACGCACTTTGCTTTCATCAACGATACGCTCCCAGTTTTGACCAAAATCTTTCGTGCGGAAAACATACGGAGCAAAATCTCCTTGACGATAATTGTTAACCGTCACAAAAGCTTCGCCCGCATTGTATTTTGATGCTTGAATCTGACAAATCCATCCTTCTTTTGGGAAATTTCTGATTTTTGAAGTAAGATTTGACCAGTTTTTGCCGAAATCTCTCGTTAGTTGTACATTTCCATCATCAGTTCCTGCCCAAAGCACGCCTCTTTCTTTTAGCGATGGAGCGAGCGTAAGAATTGTATTATGGTTTTCGGCTGAGGTAATATCAAGCGAAAGTCCACCGCTTTGGTCTTGCTTTTGGTGCTCTGGATTATTGGTTGTTAAATCGGGCGAAATGATGTCCCATGTCAAGCCTTTGTTTTGGCTTTTATGCACAAACTGACTTCCATAGTAAATCGTCCCTTTTTCAAACGGGTCTTGAGCAATGGCCGCATTCCAGTTGAAACGTAAACGAGTTTTAATATCTACTTGTGGTGGACGAATCATGGTCGATTGTCCAGTTTTGGTATCATATCTACCCAAAAATCCACCTTGTGACATGGCGTAGCCATAACGAGCATCTTCGGGGTCAGGTACGACATCAAAGCCATCGCCACCATTGACCGAAAGCCAACTGTAATTTCTGATTCCACCTTCCTTCCAGATATAAGCTGGGCCTTGCCACGAACCATTATCTTGCAAACCACCATAAATATTATACGGAATTTCGTTATCGACATTTACGTGATAGAATTGCCCTAAAGGCAATGCTTCGGCAAAAGTCCATGTTTTACCTCTATCTCTCGAAATCGAAACACCACCATCGTTTCCATTAATGATAAAATTATTATCTTCGGGATGAATCCAGATAGCATGGTGGTCGGCATGAGCTTGGTCAAAAGAAGCCGCAGTTTTGAATGATTTCCCACCATCTTCACTGACCGAAATAACTTGATAAAGACTATAAAGTCGGTTTTCGTTCTTTGGGTCGCACAAAATATCATTGAAATAAAACGGGCGATTGGTCACGTCTTTTGGGTCTTCATTTACTTTTTCCCATTTCATACCACCATCATCGGAGCGATACAATCCGTTTTTGGTCGCTTCAATCAACGCATACACCCGATTTGGGTATGAGCGACAACTTGCCAAACCAATTCGGCCATAATCACCTTCGGGTAAGCCATCTGTTTTAGAGAGTTTCTTCCAGTTTTTTCCTGCATCGTAAGTTACATAAAGCCCCGAACCCTCGCCGCCCGATTTGAAATCCCATGCCGTGCGTTTGTGTTGCCACATGGCCACAAATAGTTTATTTGGGTTTTTGGCATCCATAATCATATCTGCTACACCCGATTTATCGTTCGTAAACAATACCCGCTGCCATGTTTCACCGCCATCGGTGGTTTTGTAAACGCCACGTTCTTGTTGTTCGGCATAAGGATTTCCGATAACTCCCGCATAAATTACATTCGGATTCGTAGGGTCAATCAGAATGCGATGAATGTTGCGAGTTTTTTCAAGCCCCATCAGCTTCCATGTTTTACCGCCATCAAGCGATTTGTAAATTCCTGCCCCTAAGTTGATTGAGTTTCGGGGATTTCCCTCGCCCGTTCCTACCCAAACCACCGAAGGATTTGATTGTTGAATGGCTATCGAACCAATATTTTGTAGTGGCATATCATCAAAAATGGGTTGCCATTTGGTGCCGCCATTTTCGCTTTTCCAAACGCCACCTGATGCCGAAGCCGCATAAATGATATTGGGATTTTCCCAAACGGCATCAACCGCAGTAATTCGACCCGACATTACGGCTGGGCCAATGCTGCGAGCTTTCATTTTTTTGAATAAATCGGTGTTGAGTTTTTGGGTAAAAGCCGCCGTAGAGAGCAAAGTGATTAGGAAAAAACTCAGAAAGTAGTTTTTTTTCATGTTTGTCGAAGGGTTTTTAAGTGTATTTTTTAGTTATTTTTTTACCACGAAGGTACTAAGGAACACTAAGTTTCACAAAGAAAATGCTCCGTGTTTCTTTGTGTTCTCCGTGCCTACGTGGTAAATTCTTACGCAAATTCCATTTCAAAAAGACGACCTAAATGTCCTTTTAGTTTTGCTCCTACTTCTTGTACATCCAACAGTTTTCCGAGTTCGGAAGCCATTGAAGTTACGGCTTTATCATCAATGCCACATGGTACGATATTTTGAAAATAATTCAAATCGGTGTTGACATTTAAAGCCAAACCGTGCATCGTTACCCAACGACTTGATTTTACACCCATTGCACAGATTTTTCTTGGGTTTTCTTGTTTTATTGAGTCAAGCCAAACGCCCGTTAATCCATCAATTCTTCCCGCTTCGATTCCATAATCAGCTAAAGTTAGAATAACGCCTTCTTCCAGAAAACGCATATAACGATGAATATCCGTAAAGAAATTTTCCAAATCGAGAATCGGATAACCGACCAATTGTCCAGGCCCGTGATAGGTAATGTCGCCTCCTCGATTGATTTTATAAAATTTTGCTTCTTTTTCCTGTAATCCTTCTTCGTTGAGCAAAAGATTATCTATTTTTCCACTTTTTCCGAGCGTATAAACGTGCGGATGCTGGCAAAAGAGCAGGTAGTTTGGTGTAATTTTTTGCTCTTCGGGGGCAACTCCTCGATTAGCAACTTTGATGTCAATGATTTCGGCGAAGAGTTTTTCTTGCGTATCCCAGCCTTCTTGGTAATCAATCAGACCTAAATCAATAAACTGTACTGTTTTATTAAGATTATTATTCATCAGTTTCGTAACTTTGTGGTATAAAGACCGCCACAAATATAATTATTAGTATTTGATAACAGAGAAATAAAATGATATACCCAATTGTTGCCTACGGAGACCCTGTTCTGAGAAAAGAAGCCCGTGATATTGTGCAAGGAGAAATAGACGTTAAGAAATTAGCGGCCGATATGTTTGAAACCATGTACGCTGCATCGGGAGTTGGCTTGGCGGCTCCACAAATCGGTATGGATATTCGTTTTTTTGTGGTTGATGGCACGCCCATCAACGAAGGTGCAGAAACCGAAGAAGACATTGACCCATCATTGATTGACTTTAAAAAAGTGTTTATCAACGCCGAAATCTTGGAAGAAGATGGTGACGAATGGGCTTATGAAGAAGGATGTTTGAGTATTCCGGGGGTAAGAGCTGATGTGTATCGCCCAGAGTTTGTTACGATTCGTTATTTTGATACCGATTGGGTAGAACATACCGAAACGTATGAAGGTTTGGCAGCAAGAATTATTCAGCACGAATACGACCACATTGATGGTATTTTGTTTACCGACCACCTAACATCGTTGAAAAAACAAATGTTGAAGAAAAAGCTAACTAATATCACCAAAGGAGATGTCGATATTGAGTATCGCATGAAGTTTCCGAAGTAAATCGACTTTGTTCGGTGGCTGAGCGAAGTCGAAGCCACCGAACAAAGTCCCCAAAAATATAAAGTCACAAAATGTCAGAAAATAACAGCCAAAATCTAAAAATTTCGTTGGTTCAGACGAATCTCTATTGGGAAAACCCGACGGCGAATTTGGCTATGCTCGAAGAAAAGATTTTTGACATCAGTGAACCGACTGATTTAATCATTCTGCCCGAAATGTTTACAACTGGCTTTTCGATGAAAGCCGAGCAGTTTGCCGAACCCATGAACCTGACAACGACTCGTTGGATGAAGCAAATGGCAGAACAAACAGGAGCAGTTATTACGGGAAGTGTGATTATTAAAGAAGGTGAAAATTACTATAATCGCCTGCTTTGGGTAACGCCTGAAGGTGAAGTTAGTTCTTATGACAAACGCCACCTCTTTAGGATGGCGAAAGAAAATGATGTGTACGCCGAAGGCACTAAGCGACTCATCAAGACAATTAAAGGCTGGAAGATTTGTCCGCTTATTTGTTATGATTTACGTTTTCCTGTTTGGAGCAGAAATGTCAATCTCGACTACGATTTATTGATTTACGTAGCCAACTGGCCGCAAGTGCGTATGTATCCGTGGGATTCGCTTTTGGTGGCTCGTGCTATTGAAAATCAAAGCTATGTGGTGGGCGTAAATCGTGTAGGCGAAGATGGCAACGGTTTTCCGCACTCGGGAAATTCGTCAGTGATAGATTTTGCAGGAAAAGTGCTTTTCCGTGAAATTGACAATGAAGTTATTCACCATCACACACTCGACCGCTCCTCGCTTGATGAGTTCCGTCAACGTTTTCCTGCTTATTTAGATGCCGATAGTTTTGTGATTAACTTATAATTGGTTGGCTTTCGCAAGAATGTCATTTATAAAAGCTCTCGCTTCTACTTCTTTTAGTGCTGCATATTGTTTCTTATCTTGATTAGTAGCAGCGGCAATTTGATATTTTAGTTGTTGATATTCAGCTCTGGCAGTTTCATTAGCAATCAGATAATTTCTGAATGTAATATGTCTTCGTAATTCTTCGCTATCAACAGGGCAGGCATATAAATGATGCGTCATTGTGTCGAGAATTGGGTGTGTACTCCACCTGTTTTTCCTCTTAAATACTTCACGATTGATAATTCCCTGATTTCCGTTGTGGTAATATCCTATTTTTTCTAATTTCTTTTTTAGGATTTCAAAAGGCACATCTTTTCCGTAAACAATATCAATGTCGATGATTGGTTTAGCGTCCAATTGCGGAACGGCAGTGCTTCCAATATGTTCAATTGAGATATTCAGATTTATCAAAGTATTATTAATAACGCTTTTAATTGCGTTAAAATCTTCAATCCAACTTTCTCTATACTCTTGAATCAGCATGATTTAATTTTTAGTCCAATCAAACAACTTTGATAGAAACACTGCCTACTTTCATGCCTTTTTCGACGTATCGGTGTGCTTCGGCAACTTCTTTTCACGTGTATTGTCTATCAATTATGGCACGTATATACCCTCTTTTTTTTAAGCTTTACAATACTCTATTTGTTTCTTTATATTTTTTGGAGATTGACAAAAGGAAATAGAAAGCTTTAATAAGGGAAATGTCAAATAGTACCCTCAAGCCGCCACAAAAAAATCTTGCACTTCGTGAGGCTGTACTTTGATGACATTAGCCAGTACCAAAACAATTAAAGTTCGAGAAGCGACCTTTCGTGGAATATTGGCAATAGTGGCGTAGGTATCTACTGTAATGGTTGGGTTTTCGGCCAAATATTTCATTAAAATTTGTTCTTTTTCGCCGTAATTAAACTTGATATTCAATCCTTTACGTTCGCCTTTCAGAATTTCTCGCATTTCTTTGCTGGCTTGCACTGAGCGGTCGGCTACTCGCACATACGCCCGACGATTTTCGGCAATTCCATCTAAATCTACATAGTGTGGCTTAAACGGACTTTTCTGAATATCATAAATCAAAACCTCTCGCTCACCCTCCACAATTAGGCGTTCGAGATGATAATCAATGGCAGGATAAATGTATTTTTCAATGGCTTTTTGCAGAATATACTCATCTTCATCGGGAAATTTCAAGCCTTTAATGCTCTTGTCGTCACCGATACCCACAATCAATTTTCCACCTTCCGTATTGGCGAAGGCAACCATTTCCCTGACAATTTTCTCAGGGTGATTGGTTTTTAGTTTAAATTCTACAAACTTATTTTCGCCGTGGCGAACCAGTTCTTTTAATACCCGTAAATCAACTCTTGATTGTTGGGTTGGTTGGTAATCCACCATCATTTCTGGAATGATTGGGTTATGGTTCTTTACAACAGTTTTGTGTAGTGGAAAGAACGTAAAAACTTTTTAAAAATATAGCTTTTGCCTTGATTATCAAAGAATCGTAACAAATCTTACAAGTATTTAACACTTATTAGAATAAATAGTTTAAATTCGTTTGTTTTGTACAAACCTAATCTAACATGAAAAAAATTCTATTCTTCTCTCTATTTTCTATGAGTACTCACATTATTACTGCCCAATCAAAAACTATTGGTAAAATCGACCGTTACGATGCCGCTTTAGACAAAATTTTAGACGTTACTACTAAAATTGAGGTTTTGGGCGAAGGTTTTGTCTGGTCAGAAGGCCCTGCTTGGGTAAAAGATGGCGAATATCTGTTATTTTCGGATGTGCCAGCCAACATAATTTATCGCTGGAAAAAAGGCGAAAAAATTACCGAGTTTTTAAAACCTTCGGGTTATACTGGAATTTCGCCATACAGCGATGAGCCAGGGAGCAATGGATTAATTATCAATCGAGTAGGGAATTTAGTTTCGTGCGAACACGGCGACCGCAGATTGGCAGAAATGCCACTTACTGTTGGAGGCAAACGTACTTTGACAGATAATTATATGGGGAAAAGATTTAATAGTCCGAATGATGTTGTGCAGAAATCGAATGGAGATTATTATTTTACCGACCCACCGTATGGTTTACGCCAAAAAGAAGACGACCCAAGCCGTGAAACACCACTCTTTGGGGTTTATCGAGTGGATAAAACTGGAAAAACGACATTAATTATTGAAGATTTGACTCGCCCGAATGGTTTGGCTTTTTCGCCCGATGAAAAGACGCTTTACGTGGCACAGTCTGACCCTGACCGTGCGTATTTGATGGCGTATCCTGTTTTTGTTGATGGAAAAGTGGGTAAAGGGAAGATTTTTTATGACATGACACCAATGGTAAAGCAAGGACTAAAAGGCTTACCCGACGGTCTTAAAATTGATAAAAAAGGCAATATCTTTACGACAGGACCAGGAGGGGTTTTGATTTTATCGCCCGAAGCTAAATTATTGGGAAGAATTGATACAGGCGAAGCTACGGCTAACTGTGCATTCGGGAACGATGGCTCGGTGCTTTATATTACGGCCGATATGTATTTGCTGAAAGTACAAACGCAGACAATTGGCGTTGGTTTTTAAACATTTGTGCTACACTTTCGTATTAGCGGTAAAAAAAGTGTGGCACAAACTTTTCATGTCTCAAAAATCAACTTTAAAGTTCAAAATAGGCACAATCGGCAGTGCGTAATTATAGTAAATTTGCTTTGTTGTGCTATTGTAACGTTGCTGTATTTTATTTCTTCGATTCGTAACATTCTGTAAATCAGCACTTAGAGTCCATGTGGCACCCATTTTATTGATTTTGTAGGCAACTCCTAAGTCAATTCGCCAATAATCGGGTAGGCGAGGTATATATGCTTGTGTGACATCGGTTACTGTTGTATTTTTCTTGATTGATTCTGCCAAATTTATTGGAATGTACCGATTCCCGCCTCGCCACATTAATCGGCTATTTATCACAAAAAAATGTTGTTTTTGCCTGCCCAACGGAAATTCTTTTCCAGCCAAAGCATTTCCTGCATACGTATTATTAAAAACCGTATTTCGCCACTGATTATCCCGTGCTTTAAACTTCGAATCGAATAATGAGCCTGTGAGCAAGAAATAATATCCTTTGGCAAAATACCGCTCTAACGTTAATTCCAAGCCTCGATTTTCGCCTGAACCTTCATTGGCAAGTACCGTTGTTGTCAGGCCAGATGAGGAATTTAGCATTGAAAAGAAGTTATTGCGGTTTGAATCAACAGGTACTTCAAACAATTTCTGATAATACCCTTCAATTTTTAAGCGGGTGTTTTCTCCCAAACTGCGGTCGTAGTTAATTACATAATGAGCGGCACGAGTCATGCCCAGATTACGGTTGGGTTGTACAAAGGTTTCGCCAGTTTTTCGGCGTTTGTAGAGATATAGAGAAATCGGTTCAAGCCGACTGTGAAGACCAAATCCAGCACTGAGCGATTGTTTTTCATTAATCTGATAACGCAATCCAAAGCGTGGTTCGATGGTCTGATTTTCATTCAATAAAAATCGGTTGAAATGTACGCCGCCCGTAACATTCAGTTTTTGCGAAAGGTTATATTTTGCTTGACTATAAACCTGAATAAAATGCGTAGCATCATTTTCGGTGAGGTAATTTATCAACGTGTTTCGGGCATTATCTCGGCGGTCTTCGTTTAACCTATAGCCTAATCGGCTGATGATAAGTCCAGTACGAATCGTGCCACGAGAATTTATTTTATAATTATAGAGTGTTGAAAAACGGAAATTATTGTAAGCGTAAAGATTCTGATTGGTTGTTACCCAAGTTGTATTATTAATAAAATTCTCTTGAAATGATTTATTAGATTCGTTTGAGGCCGATAAAACAGAATAAAAATATCCTTTACTTCCTGTCGAAATTTTATGACTTAGGCCGCTCACGCCCATTTGGCTGCGTTCGTTTGCTCTGAAAGTTGTACCCTTGTCGTCCGAAAAATTTAAACCACCAACGCCCCAAAACGAAAATGTTCCTGCTTTTTTTGTGGGTAGATTTACTGTAAAATTCATATCTCGGTAAGCGGGTTTAAAACTGCCCGTTTCGATGGCAAGCAGTCCTGATTTAAGTAAAAGTTCGAGCGTAGAATAGCGAAGATTGAAGCGATAAGAAGCTCCATTTTTAGAAATTGGTCCTTCGGCTGCTGCTTCTAAACCAATAACGCTTAATTGACCCATAAATTCGTGTTTTTGGTCGTTTCCACGGCGAAGTTTTAAATCAAAAACACCAGAAGTCGCATTGCCATATTCGGCAGGAAAAGCTCCTGTCAGAAAATCAGAATTAGCCAGACTTCCACTATTTATCATGCTGATGATGCCACTTGTTGAGCCTTGCCCATCACCAAAATGGTTGGGGTTTGGTATTTCTACTCCTTCCAACCGCCAAAGTAAGCCTTTGGGAGAATTCCCTCGAATCACGATTTCGTTATTTTGGTCATTGCCAGCCGAAGTTACACCAGCAAACGCCATTGCCATACGTGCGGGGTCGGCATACCCACCTGCGTAACGGTTACTTTCCTGCACTGTAAATTGTCTGCCACTTACCACAGCGAGTTCGTTTAGCGTTTTCTCTTTGCTTTGTTCGGCTTTTATAACCACTTCCTTTAAAAATTGTGGACTTTCGGTCATTTCTATGGTCAGAACTAATTCTTTTCCACTACCAATTTCGAGCGTTGGTAATGTGCGTTTATCATAGCCAATCATGGTAAAAATAAGCAAATAACGCCCGATGGGTAGCTTTTCAAAGCGAAAATTACCTTCGCTGTCAGTCGTAGTACCTTTGTTTGATGGTAAAATAATGACCGAAACCGCAGGAATAGGTTGTTGAGTTTCTTTGTCTAAAACTTTTCCTCGAAGATTTTGGGTCGGGGTTTGGGCGAAGCAATGACATGAAAAAAGAAATATAAGTAGGCAACTAAAAATCTTTTTCATGGATATTCAATGAGTTTTCAATTGTTTCAGCTACAAAAATAGGGAGTTGTGCATGAAAAACACAACTCCCTATACTTTCTTATTTTTTTATATTTATTCCTCCCAAGCCCAATCAATGCGGTGTTTCATGTCTTTGATTGACATGCCGTTGGCTTTGAAATAGCTTCTGATTTCGTCAACTTTATCGTATTGCTGAGCGGCTTTGTATTCTCGGTAAAGATTCAACATACCATTCAGAACTGCATCAGAGTTTTCGGATTTTTCTTCTTTCAACCCTAAAATTCCTTCAATAAAGAGTACAAATTTATCTTTCAGCTCATTGAAAGTTTCTTCTCCGATAGCGGCTGGCTGCAACTGATTCATGTAAATCATGTTTACATATTTCAGTAAATTGAATAATTGAGCAATGGCAACGGCAGTATTTAAATCATCGTTCATGGCATCGTAGAAAGCCACAATTGATTTTTCAATGTCTTGTTTTTTCTTCTCATCCGTGGCAATTGCAGCTTGCTCGAAGGTAAGGGTTTTGGCAATTCTTAAACCATTTGTTAGGCGGCGAAAGCCTTTTTGTGCGGCTTTTAGGGCGTCGTTCGAGAAATCGAGTGTACTTCTGTATTGCGATTGCAGCATAAAGAAACGCACCGTCATTGGGCTGTATGGCTGCTCAAGTAATGGGTGATTCCCTGCAAAAAGTTCGGCAGGTAGAAACGAATTTCCCAAAGATTTCGACATCTTTTGTCCGTTGACCGTAAGCATATTTGAGTGCATCCAATATCTTACAGGCTCTTTGCCCGTGATACCCACGCCTTGTGCAATTTCACATTCGTGGTGTGGGAATTTTAAGTCCATTCCACCACCGTGAATATCAAACGTTGCTCCTAAATACTTGCTGCTCATGCAAGTACATTCTAAGTGCCAACCTGGGAAACCCATTCCCCATGGACTTTGCCATTGCATAATATGTTCAGGACTGGCTTTTTTCCAAATAGCAAAATCGAGCGGATTGCGTTTTTCGGCTTGACCGTCCAACTCACGAGTTTCATTCAATAGGTCTTCCAAAATTCTGCCTGAAAGTTTACCGTATTCGTGTCCGCCTTCGTTGTATTTATTAATATCAAAATAAACCGAACCGTTCGACTCGTAGGCTAAGCCTTTTTCTATCAAGGTTTTAACTGCCTCAATTTGTTCGATTAAGTGTCCAGTAGCCGTTGGCTCGATGCTTGGTGGCAAGAAGTTGAACTGCTCCAAAACCGTGTGAAAATCGTTGGTATAGCGTTGCACGATTTCCATCGGTTCGAGTTTTTCGAGCTTTGCCATTTTGCCGATTTTGTCTTCTCCCTCATCTCCATCGCCTACCAAGTGACCAACGTCGGTGATGTTTCGCACATAACGCACTTTGTAGCCGATGTGTGTAAGATAACGATAAAGCACATCGAAGGTCATAAACGTGCGGACATTTCCCAAGTGAACATTGTTGTAAACCGTTGGCCCACAAACATACATGCCTACATGGTTGGGTGTAATGGACTGAAATGCTTCTTTTTGACGAGAAAGTGTATTATAAATTTTTAGATTTTGCATAGATATTGAATGAGTGAATGAGCCAATGTGTGAATGTTTGAATGAAATAGTTTCATCAACGATTCTATCAAAACTCTTTATATTTTGGACAATATAGGGTTAGCTATTGTTTGAGAACAGTTAGCAGAGTAATTAGATTACTGCCAACAACATCGAAAAGCAGAGGTATGAGACATTTCTTGGGCGTTTTTTACAAAATTACAGAACATAAACCAAAACATAACAGGATTTGTAAGATTTTTAGATTCGTAAGGCTTATCGCTTGATTTTTTGCGATTAAAAGCCTTACTTGAAGATTATTAATTCAATACTAAAACCTTGCCATGTCAGCTAATTTTGACCCATCTAACGAGCAAAAACTTCAAAAAAGCCTTACACCAACACTTCTTTGGGGGTTGGGTGTTGGCTATGTTATTTCAGGAATGTATTTCGGGTGGAATCTTGGCCTCGAAAAGGGCGGTACGCTCGGAATGGCCATTGCAACTTTTTTTGTTATTATTCTTTACGTTACGTTTTCGTTGAGTTATGCCGAATTGGCTTGTGCGATTCCGCAAGCAGGTGGTGCTTTCGACTATGCTAACCGTGCTTTGGGCAAAAAATGGGGTTTTTTGGCAGGAATGGCTCAAAATATAGAGTTTTTATTTGCTCCACCTGCCATTGCCGTTGGAATTGGTGCATATTTCAATGCGGTTTTTCCGCAACTTTCTATTTTAGGTGTGGCCATTGGAGCTTATTTGGTTTTTACTTTGCTCAATATACTCGGTACAAAACTCGCCTCGGCATTTGAGTTGGTCATCACGGTTTTGGCGGTTTTGGGCTTGATTATCTTTTGGTATTTTACTTTTCCGAAATTTGAAGTAAAAAATCTAATGACCAATAATTTACCGAATAGTTGGAGTGGAGCTTTTGCGGCCTTGCCTTTTGCGATTTGGTTTTTTCTGGGGATTGAAGGATTGGCAAATGTGGCCGAAGAATCGAATAACCCGCAGAAAGATATTACGTGGGGATTTGGCTCGGCAATGGCCACTTTGGTGGTTTTGTGCGTGCTGACTTTCATTACAGCAGTTGGAATAAACGGTTGGGAGTCAATTGTTTATAAGGCTGATGGAAGCGTAACTGACTCTCCTTTACCGATGGCGATGAGCAAAATAATGAGCGATACGAGCGGTGTCTATCAACTTATTGTTGGAATTGGTACTTGCGGACTCATTGCGTCGTTTCACGGCTTAGTTTTGGCGGCAGGACGTGCCACTTTTGAGTTTGGTAGAGTAGGGAATGCTCCCAAATTCATGGGGAATGTCCATCCGAAGTTTAAAACTCCAGCCAGTGCTTTGCTCTTGAATATGGTTTTTGGAATTGTGGCACTTTTGAGCAACTCAACGGCCGATATTATCATTCTTTCGGCTTTTGGGGCTTTAACAATGTATATCTTTTCGATGGTTTCGTTGTTGGTTTTACGTAAAAAAGAACCAAACCTTAAACGTCCTTTTCTTGTGCCGTTTTATCCAGTTTCGCCAATTATTGCACTTATTATTGCTTCGGTGGCGTTGGTAGCATTGATTATTTATAACCTTAATCTTTCATTGGTTTTCTTCGGGGTTTTGTTTGGCAGTTTTCTTATAGCACGACTTATCAAGAAAGACTGGTAAAATAACCTAAAGGATTTTCTGATACATCTTTGTTGGGGCATTATTAAGTCCAAATAATACTTTATTGCCTATCCAGACGATGTTTTTTACATCACCACGAAGATTTAAACCTGATTTTGATTGTGGTATAAACTCAAAAACGCCTTTCCCTTTATTGATGAAGACCTGTCCATGATTGGCATCTAAATTGCCGATTCGGATTCTCATTTTTGAATTATTGCCCGCAAGTATTAAATCGGGTAATTTATCGCCGTTTACATCTTTTACACTGATGGCACTGATAACGGAAAATTGGGCAGCAATTGGTAATTTACTAAAACTCAGTTCACCTTTTTGATTGAGTAAAATTCCCGAAGATAACTCGTTGATTTTGCTTGTAAAAGACTCCTTTTCATCCAAAAAGGTTAGAATGTCGCTTGTTTGAGTTTCTGAATATGACTTATAATTAGTATATTTTTTACGGATAGTTGGTAATTGTGCCGCCAGTTCATCTAAACTATACGCTGGGTGGCTTTTACCTTGAATATAGTATGACATAATCGGGTCGATTTTCCCATTTCCATCAAAATCCTTTACGGTAAGCGTAAAAGGCTCATTTACAGTGGCTTTGTACTGAGAATTTAAGCCTAAATTACCCAATACGAGGTCTTGGTCACCATCGTTATCTAAATCGGCTGCTTCGATACTTTGCCAAAAACCATTGGTATTTGCAACTTCTTTTTTGCTAAACTGACCTTTCTGATTCATCAGAACCGTCACGGGCATCCATTCACCAACAAGGGCGAGGTCTTGTTGTCCATCTTTGTTTATATCAATGGCAGTAGCATCGGTTACTAAACCCAATTTTGTGAAGATTTCGCTCGGACTTTCTTTAAAAAATCCTTTGTCGTTAATGAGCAAAGTGGAGGGGTTATAGGCTGGATAATTGTGTGGAACAACGTAGCCGGTTAGAAATAAATCTAAATCGCCATCATTATCGGCATCGAAAGGCACAACCTTACTTTTTGAATTTCTGATTACAGGAAGGTGGTCTTCTGATTTCAAAAAATTGCCTTTTCCATCATTTAGATAGAGTCGGTCTTGTAATAAAAAATCATCGACTAAATATTCGTATCCACCACTTACTACATATAAATCAAGGTCACCGTCTTGGTCAGCATCGAAGAAAGCGGCATCGGCATCGGTACAAAGTTCGTCTTGCTTAAATACAACCTGTTCGGTTTCACGAAAAAAGCCCGATTTGTCTTGTAAAATGATTTTGCCTTTAGAGCCTTTTCCACCACCTATAAAAATATCTTCTAATTTATCGCCATTTACATCGCCCACAGCCATCGCTGGCCCTTGATACGAATACATTTGGGGTAAAAGCACTTGTCGAGCAAAGTCATTGAAGGGCATTTGAGTGTGTCCAAAACTTTGGTCAGCTACTTGTGCAAAGAGAGGATTATCGTTGTGAAACGGCTCATATTTGAGGCCGCTCTGATAATCAATTGTATGGTTTTTATTTACTGGAATGTTTTTAAAAACCTGTGTAGAATTATCGTTCCAAACGATTTGCACACTGTCGATTTGTTGATTTTTACCAAGTCCGAAATGAAGCGGAGCTACTACGCTACTCTGAAAACCATGTAGGCTGCTTACTTCTTGGTATTGTTTTAATTCCCCCGAATAAGCATAAACTTTCGTGCCTTCAATGCTTTTCTCATTGTTTTGGAGCGTAAATGATACAAAATTTTGTGGTTCGTTTTCTTGCTGAAGGTTTTTGTAAATGCTGGCTTCCGCATTGACGTTATTGACAATCAGTTCGAGGTCGCCATCATTGTCTAAATCGGCATAAATGGCCCCGTTAGAGTTGATGGGTAGTTCAATGCCCCATTCTTGAGTCAAATTAGCAAATGTGAGGTCGCCGTTATTTTTGAAAATGTAATTAGAGTTAAGGGTGGAAGGCATTTGTTTAATGATTTCTAAGAGAGATACCTCGCCGCTATTTTTCTTATCGGCATAATATTTCATAAAATCCATGTTGGTGTAGTCTCTCAAATAACCATTCGTTACGAACAAATCTTTGTAGCCATCGTTGTCGTAATCAGCAAAGAGAGCTGACCAACTCCAATCAGTATTTGAGATACCCGCTACTTGTCCCATTTCACTAAAAGTTCCATCTCCGTTGTTCATTTGGAGCATATTTCGCATGATTTCGGGATGAAAACCATTTTTTAGCATCGAAAGGTAAGCCTCATAATTATCAGTACCGAAGAGCAATTTCTGACGTTTATTGTCTTCGGGAAGCATATCAAGTGTGATGATGTCGGGCAGCAAGTCATTGTTAAAATCGGCCACATCATTGCCCATCGAAAAATAACTTGTGTGGTCGGTCATTTGGGCGATGTTGTCGCTAAAAGTACCATTTTTATTATTGATATACAGATAGTCTGATTCGATATAATCGTTGGAAACATAAATATCTGGCCAATTATCGTTGTTGAGGTCGGCAATATGTAGTCCCAAACCAAAGCCAATCGGGTTTCCTTTGATACCTGCTTCAACTGAAATATCAATAAATTTACCATTGTCATTTTTTAGTAGTTTGTCTCCCGCCAGAGAGTCACGCATGGCGTGGACTGCTTGCACATCGAAGCGATTAAAATCTTTTACATTATGATTCATGACGTAGGCATCTAAATCGCCATCTTTGTCATAATCAAAAAATGCTGTTTGTGTGGTGTATCCGTCGCAGTCAAGTCCATATTCGGCCGCTTTTTCAATGAATGTTAAGTTTTTATTATTGATATAAAGTTTGTTTTTTCGGAGAAAAGGATTCTCAATGTTTCCTGAAACAGATACGTAAATATCATTCCAGCCGTCGTTGTTAATATCAACTACCGAAACCCCCGTTTTCCATTCTCCATTGTAGGCAATTCCTGCTTTTTCAGTTATATCCTCAAATTTTAAAGATTCTCCGCCTCTATTGATGTAAAGTTTATCGCTCGAAAGATTAGCAGTAAAATATAGGTCAATCAGCCCATCATTATTAAAGTCGGCTGCTGCTACGCCTCCACCATTATAGAAGTATTCGTAGTTGAGTACATTCAGTTCATCGGTTTCTTCTATTTTATTGATAAAATTTATGCCTGTTTTGGTCGAACTGAGTTTATCAAATTTCTTGTTTTTGGTAGAACAAGAAACTAAACTAAACATAACGATGAAGAATAAGCTAACTATCGAAAAAGACGAAAAACGACCCATGGTTTTGCTCAAAAAATTTATATGGTTTAGATACTAAACAAAAAGAAACGGAGCAAATATAGCTCCGTTTCTGTGAATTATTATATGAAACAAATCTACTAAAGTAAGATTATTTATCCCACCAAATTCTTGACGTGAAAGTGTCGCCGCCTGTGATGCCAGCAACTGCCGTCTTGTAATTTTCAGGGTTATATGATGGTTCAGTTGATTTATAAGGAATTCTTCTTGGAATTGTTCCGTTAGAGAATCCGTTTGGATATACAACAGGAGTAAGGACAGGGAAACCTGAACGACGCCAGTTAGACCAGTTTTCGATAAAATTGAAAGTCATACCAGTTGCTACCCAAATTTGCTCATTGATTTGCTTGATAGAAGCATCTGTTGAGCTTACATTCAATGGATTTGTAACCAAATAAGCATCCATTGCTGCCACTGCTTTTGCAATCGCTGCATCGCTTGATGCTGTTGGGTTAAATTGAGCCAATGAAGCAGCAGCAGCCTTTACACCATTTTTGTAGTGGTCGGCAGCCGTTGTTGCACCAACATTCCAACCTTTTACTTTAGCTTCTGCCAAAAGCAATTCGGTTTCAGCGTAAGTCAATACAAAGTTTACACTACTTCTATCAACAAAAATAGATGTACGTGGACGTGAATATTTACCTACACGAGCTACATCAGCACCTGTGCCAGATGCACCTGGATATTGTGGGTGTTTGGCAATATCAGTAGCTCCGCCATTCAAATCATAACCATTTGGAAGACCGATTTGAGCAGCCTCAGTGTTGTCACCTGCCAATGCTTGGTTTGTATTATTCGCATAACCTGCTTGTGAAACTTCTGCAATTGCACTTACACGTGGGTCAGCAGTAGCTTTCAAATAATCAATGAAGGTTTTGCTCCAACGAACCTCACGGTAATCATCAGGAACTCTCAATGCTCCACTTGTATTGTTTCCAGCAGTTGCATTATCAGTCAAAACTTTTGCGTTATCGTCGATGCTTGTGAAAACACCACCAGCGAATGCTTTTTCTGCCCAAGTTTTAGCAGCAGCAGCATCAACCTTTGATAAACGCATTGCCAAACGCAACATCAAAGAATAACCGAATTTTTTCCATTTTGTTACATCACCACCATACATCAAATCAGCCGATGGTTTTATTTTCGATGTACTAAGAGCCGTAACAGCCGCATCTAATTCTGTCAACATTGCAGGATAAATGCTTGATTGTTTATCATACTTTGGCAAGGTGATACCTTCTTTCGCTTTTAAAGCTTCAGAATAAGGTACATCGCCATAGCAATCAGTGATACGAGCCAAACAAAGTACTTTCATGATTGTACCAACGTTGTAAAGGTTCGACATTTCTGGCTTATCTTTTACTAAATTCATCATTTCGTAAGATAATGATGCTGCACGGTAGGTTTCTTCGTGAACACGACCCTGGTAAGCAATAAAGCTACCAGAAGCTACGTATTTATCGCCATTTCCGTAGTAAGAAAATGTCGAAGCCAAAACTTGTGTCCACATACTTTGGAAAAGTAGTTGTGAATAACCCGTATTGCCGTATTCGTATTGCGACTGCGACAAAAGATAGTTAGGGTTGAAAACCGCAGCACTTGTCTTGTTTGGGTCGGTATTGATTTCTTCAAACTTGTCAGTACATGAAGTCGCAAATACCGTAATGAGTGTTAATATATATCCTATTTTTTTCATAGTAAGTCAAATTTTAGAATTTAACATTTAGGTTCAAACCGTAAGTTCTGGTTGATGGTAAGCTATTACCTTCGATACCCGCATAGCTCAAAATTGGTGAGAAACCAGCTTCTGGGTCAATGTTATCTGTGTATTTCAAAAGTGTAAGTAAGTTTCTTCCTACAATTGAAAGTTCGATAGCTTTGATTGGAGTCTTACCTAAGATTTTAGGATTAAGAGAGTAGCCGAGTGTAACTTGACGAAGTTTGATGAAACTTCCATCCATTACGTTCAATGCCGAAATTCTACGAGCTAAATTTTGGTAGTAAGTTTGAGCAGGAACATTTACTGAGTTTACACCACCATCTTTGGTTACACCTGCCGCTACCACACCTGTCTCACGACCTTCGAGTGTTAGTTGATTTAATCCACGGAAAATTGTGTAGTAGTTAGTAGCTGAAAGTACTTTATTACCGAAACGATAATCAACCAAGAATGAAAGATTGAAGTTTTTGTAGCTAACTTCATTATTGAAACCACCATAGAACTTAGGTAAAACTGAACCCATTGGTGTACGTGCAGCCGCTTGAATTGGAATTCCACCTGCATCAACTACAATACGACCTTGAGCATCATAAGTATAATCAGAGGCCATTACTTGTGGGCCAGGTAAGCCTTTAATCAAAGCTGTATTTGCATTTAACGGACGATAAGTTCCTAAACCTAATTGTTGGTCAGGACTTCCAGAACCATTGATTTCGACGATTTTGTTTTTAATCCAAGTAAAGTTCAATGAAGTTGTCCATTTCAAACCACCTGTTTCAACAGGAACACCCATAACCAACGCTTCTATACCTGAGTTTTGCGTAGAACCTGTACCGATTTGCTGATTGCTAAATCCAGTCGCTTCTGATAACGAACCGTTGATGATTTCGTTTTTAGTCTTACGATTGAAATATGCTAAATCTAAACCGAGACGGTTTTTGTAGAATTTCAACTCAGTACCAACCTCAAACTCTGAAAGTGTGTATGGTTTCAAGAATAAGTTTGGTAATGTACTACTGAATGAACCTGTTGTAGTACCTTGAATAGCCGAACCAACGCTATAATATTGCGATGTACTATAAGGGCTTGCAGGCTCACCACTTACTACTGCATACGATGCTCTGAATTTACCATAGCTCAATTTAGAAGAATTTACTAATTCAGTAAAATCATAACTCAACGAAACCGATGGCGTGAAAATACCATAATTGTTTACTGGTAAAGTAGAGAACGCATCATAACGACCTGTTGTAGATAGAATCAATTGGTTTCTATAATTGAAATCTACTGAATAATAGGCCGAATTTGCTTGTCTTTCGTTGTAATCATAAGAACGATTGAACGAAAGAACGTTGAGTGGGCTATAAAAGAATGGAATAACGAATGGGCCACCACCAATTGCCATTCTGTCGTATTTGTTTTTACGAACAGCCGCACCCACTAAGACATCCGTTGTAAAGTCTTTATTTATTTCAAAATTTCCACCTAAAATTGCATCAGCGTTAAGCTCAGAAGTAGTTGATTTTGATAATTCATCAAAACCACCTTTTTGTCCGTTTGAGTAAGCTGTACCTGTTGGCGTAATTTTAAAAATTCCGTCATTTAGTTGGTCATAACCTAAACGTACTTGCGAATAAATGTTTTTCGTAATGTCATATTTAGCAGTAATTGCCGAAATCATACGTTTACGTTTTACATCATTATCATAACGATTTACGACAAACCAAGGGTTGGTTACGTAAATATCATCGTTATACTGAATCTCGTTGCCATTATCGGTACTTGCATCGTAGCCAGGACTTAAAATGGATTGGGCAACGTTAGTAGCCAAGAAGTTGATATTATTGGCATTCATCGGGCCATCACTGAGTTGAGGCTTGTTATTGTTTTTCTCATCAACGTAATTGACCATCAAATCAACTTTTAGTTTTTGTCCAAATTTCTGTGAACCTGTAAAGTTAAAAGTCTTGCGGTCAAGTCCGCTATTGCGAAGAATAGAGTTATTGCCCAAGTTAGCTAACGACAAGCGGAAACTACCCGTTTCGTTGCCACTTGCAATTGCTAAAGAGTTTGTCAATGAAGAACCCTTTCTGTAAAAATTACTGATGTTGTTTTTTACAGCCGAGTAAGGATAGCTTTTGCCGTCGAATTGAATCGTAGAAGCACCATCTAATTTTTCGCCCCAGCTCAACATACCGCTATTCAAAGCACTAACAGCATTAGTTGGTCTTTTTCCATTTAAGCCTTGACCATAAACATATTGGTAATCTGTGAAGTTGATTGCCGATTCGCTTACTGCGTTTAAGTTGTAATCAACCGACATTTTACCTTTTTTTCCTGATTTAGTTGTAATCAAAATTACACCATTAGCCGCTCTTGCACCATAAAGTGCTGATGCCGAAGCACCTTTTAAAACAGACATACTTTCAATATCGTCAGGGTTTAAGTTCGAGATACCGTCGCCGTTATCTGCACCGCCCCACTCACCTGCACTACCTCTTTGAGTATTATCAATTGGCACACCATTCATTACTATTAAAGGAGAACTTGCTGTAAAACTCGCCATACCTCTTAATAGGATTCTTGCTGATGAACCAGAACCACCGTTTGTACCAGATATATTCAAACCAGCCACACGGCCAGCCATCGAATACGCTACGTTGGTTTCACGAGCTTTAGTCATTTGGTCACCGCCAACGGTTGTTACGGCATAACCAACTTTACGAGCTTCTTTAGAAATACCCAAAGCCGTTACAACAACTTCGTTTAAAGCACCAGCCTCTGGAGTTAGACTTACATTAATTACCGTTGAACCGCCAACTGTTACATTTGTCGGAGCGAATCCGATGTAGCTAAAAGTAATAATACTACCTTTGGCTGCTTCGATTGAGTACATCCCTTTATCATCAGAAATTGTACCTTTAGTAGAACCCTTGATTGCCACGTTGACGCCATAAAGTGGAGACCCTCCATCGTCGCTTACTTTCCCTGTGATTTTCACGTTTTGGGCATAGGCCGCAAACACGAAAAGAGAAAGTATGAAGGCATTGAAAAACTGTCGTAGTGTTTTCTTCATACTCGAATTTAAATATTAGATTAATGAAAAGAATGTGATACTTTTATTGACATCTAAAATATTAACATACACATAATTTTTTCTTAATTTTAAATTAACAGAATGTCCTGTTAGATGCGGTTTGATATAGTTTTTATAGGCACAAATAGGCATATAAGCATCAAAAAAAGCCCTTAAACATTGTTTAAAAGGCTTTTTTAATTTTTTTAATAAGTAAGCAAATATTTGATAAAATATTAATATTGCATTTGGTAGCTATGACCCAAGCACCTCTTTGTAGGATACTCTAAAGTCTTCGGAGTAGAGACGTTTGTAGTCTTTAGCAAATTTTTCATACGAAATTTTGGCTAAAGAGTGTTTTCCGAGTTGAACTAAAGCACGGCATTTCATCGACATGGCGGTTTCGTCAACGGAGTCGAATTTAAAAATATTGTCGGCGATTTCGATTATCTCTTCGGCATTTTTACTGACATCAAGTTGTTTGGTATATGTCAAATATGTATCAATTACTTTATTTGAGATTTCGCCCTTAAAGTCATCAAGCCATTCGTATTCTAAGTTTATCAGGAAACCGCCACGGTTAATGATTTCGGTTAGTTGACCGATTTGTTGACTATTGATTGCCTTCTTTGAATTAGTCAGTTTCAAAAACTCGAAGTAATCTAAATATACTTTTTCGGGGTTGAGCGTAATCATCCAATTGCCTGTATCTTTTGTAATAGCTATCGAAGGTAATTGCTCAAAAATACTTTTTAGCTTTGTAATGTTCACCGAGCGATTGTTTCGTGCACTATCAGCCGATTTATCAAACCACAATAACTCATTGAGTTGTTGTGAGTTGATACCTTTGTTCCACCTGACCGAATGTAACAGAATATACAAAAACATTTCCTTCAATAAAGGCGTAAACATGTTTGTTAAGTCAGTACCTTTTTCGTTAATAAACTGAAAACCACCAAATAAAAGCACTTTACCTTTGATGACAGCTTCTTTGGTAGGTTGACGTATGTGTGTTGGCTCAATGTCTGTTTTTTCTAACAAAATCTCTTCGGGTTGAGCATTGTTAAAGGCAATTGTTATATTCTTGGGTGTTGTTTTTTTTCTACGTAAAAAATAATAGCCAAGTCCACCGAGTAGTAGGAGCAGAAGAATGATATAAATATTTTTACTGAAATACTGGCTAAAAGAAATTTTATTAGCTTTTATCTCGGCTGGCAGGTTTGATGGTGGAAAATCAAGTGAGTAAATAATGATTTCGGTCGAATCAACGGGAAGTCGGTCGTGAAAGCTCGTTACACAAAAGAGTTTTGAGGTTGCTTTATCGAAATAGATGTCGGCATTGCTACCAACATCTAAAAACTGGTAGGGTATTTCTTTAGAAATAGGTTTTATTTTGGGTTTTGAAAGCGAACCTTCTACTAATTGTAAGCTTGAATTAAATTTCAACTGATTATAGATAAGCCCATAGAAAGTATCATTTTTATCATTCAGAATCAAGGATGAAGCTACGACAAAAGGCGTTTCGGGGGCTTTTAAATCATAGATTTTTTTGATGGTATTTGTTTGCCAGTCGATTTCAAACATATCATAATTATTCTGAGGATTTAGCACTTGGTCGCCACTTTTTGAACCAAAACCGCCAAATAAGTATGATTTTTGGCCATTTTTCGTGCCGAGGCCAAACATATATCGGGGTGTAATAGTATCGCCTTTCAGATGTAAATTTGACCAAACATTGTCTTTGAAGGAATATTTCTGAAAACTGTTTTTGTATTCATACTGCCCGTAGCCACCAATAAGTACGATTGCCGAATCGGTTGGGTAAATATATTTATTATGATGCCAATATTCGGTTAGATTATACGTTTCGTTGGGCGATATATCCCAACTGTTCTGCGAAGCATTATAATCGAAAACCTTTTTTTCGTTCAGACGAAGATTAATAAGTTTGTTTTGGGACGGTAGAAAAATGCCCATATCGCCAAACGTAAATTTTTTGTGGCTTTGCTGAAAAGCTTTACTGCTTAGAGAATCGTTTTTAATACTGAAAAAATAGGTTTTTAGGTCGGTATTAATAATAATTTGTCGTTGATTAGCGTCAAATGCAAAACTTGTATTCCCTTTTACTTTCAGTTTACTAAGCTGTTTCCATTCGTAATGTTTTTTTAGTAGCCAATGAGCATTCTTAGTGAACGCTTTTTGTTGAGCATTAAATATATCAGCAGTAGTTGCACCAGAAATTTCTTGAAGAGGCCAGTGATGCAAGATTTTTTGGTCAGATTTGAGCGTAATGTTTCTCAAATACATCGGTAGGGCATCGCTTGTCAGAAATTTGGGGTCAGAGCATTCACCAAAGTATATTTTAAAGCATCCTTTTATTTTAGATGAGATTTCGCCTGAGCCTAATAGTCGATTATCATCAAAGACTTCAATTTTTTTATCTTGAATTATAATCCTGAACTTATTCCATTTAGAATATAATAGATTGGTATTGAGTGATTTTAGTTTTATGTCTTCGTCTCCCGAAATAATTCTGAAAGCTTGTTGTTTCCTCCGTGAATCTGACTGAAAAAGTAAATCAAGGTTTTTGCCATCGGTAGTAATGATTCTGAATACATATCCAAAATAAGACATTACTTTGGGCTTAAATTTTAGCTCGAAATTGAGTTCAAAATCATTTTTTATGCAGATTGGCTGTTCTTTCCCGATGATTAATGCTGTACGTTTATCTGTCACTACTTCATGTCCTAAAAACTCTAATCCGTATTCTTGCCCAAGTGTGTCGAAGGTCAGAAAATGGATAAGCGAATATAGTATAATTGATAGTTTTAGTTGATAGGTTAGTTTGGGCATTGGAAGTAAAAGAGATAATGAACCTTGAAATTTAACTACAAATTTATCAGCCTTCCGAATAATTAGGTATAAAATCTTTAAATAAATATATTTTTTAATAATATTATTCAGTATTTTAAAAAATATTACTATTAAACAAGGCGAGATTTAAGCTTTTTGTTTTGAGCATACATTTCCTTATATTTGAAATGTACTATTCGTTATGTTCGATTACAATAATGACTCCAAGAGATATTTTACTTCATTTGAGGCTTCCGTTTTCGTTTTTCTTAATGCCTGTTTATTGGTTTGCCATTAGTCAAACCCCAAATCTTGATAAATCAAAAGCGGTTTGGATATTTGTTATTTTACATATTCTCATTTATCCGGCAAGTAATGCTTACAATAGTTATTTCGATAAAGACGAAGGCAGCATTGGTGGACTCGAAAAGCCTCCCGCAGTTGATAAAAAACTTTTTTGGGTTTCGTGGGCGATGGATATTTTGGCGGTGATTATAGGCTTTTGGGTAGTTGATTGGGTTTTTGCCTCAATGCTTTTTTTGTATGGTTTAGTCTCGAAAGCATACAGCAACGATAGTATTCGACTAAAAAAGTATCCGATTTTAAGTTGGTTGGTTGTGGGCTTTTTTCAAGGGTCGTTTACTTATTTTACTGTAATAATGGCTTTTACTAAAGATTTAGATGTTCTAAAATTGCAAATTGTACCCGCAATCATAAGTACGCTGATGCTGTGGGCGGTTTATCCGATGTCGCAGATTTATCAACATGAAGAAGATACCAAGCGTGGCGACACCACAATGAGTATTTTATTGGGTATCAGAGGTACTTTTATATTTACGGCTATGGTATTCTCAATTGCGTTTACAGGTTTTTACTTTTATTTCAATCATGCAACCTTTATTAATTTGTTGATTTTCAATTTTCCAACACTCATATTTTTTGGATGGTGGTTTCTAAAAGTTTTAAAAGATAAAAATCAAGCAAATTTCAAAAATACAATGTGGTTAAACCTGCTCGCTTCGCTTTGTCTAAATGGCTTCTATATTTGGTTATGTGTGGACTAAAAACCGTTTAATATTGGTTAATTTAAAAATCTTACTGAATCGCGTCAGAAAATGAAAAAAGGCTGTCAGCAGAGCATACAACCTTTTTGAACCTTCCTCTTTTTTAACCAAAAATCCATACAAATGGTCTAAACCATCGAAATAATATTATCAGAAAGAATAAGCGTACATATACAATTTATCCTTTAGTTCTTTTCTTGCAATGTGTATTCTGTTTTTAACTGTACCAATCGGAATGCTCAATTTTTGAGCAATTTCGTGATACTTAAAGCCTTTAAAGTGCATTATAAACGGCTGACGATATGCTTCATCAAGCGTTTCTACTGCGTTGTTGATATCTTCCATCGCAAACGATGAATAGGCATCATTATCTACCAAACTTTCAGTGCTGTTGATATAATGAAGATTATCAGTAGTATCAATAAACGTATTTTTTCTTACCATTCGTTGATAGTTCGTGATGAACGTATTCTTCATAATGGTATAAAGCCAAGCTTTTAGGTTTGTACCATCTGCATATTTCTCACGATTCAAGAATGCTTTCATGAGCGTATCTTGTAATAAATCATTGGCATCTTCATAGTCTTTTGTGAGTCTCATGGCAAAAGGCTTCAATGACTTTGATGTTTTTGATATGGCGTAGTTGAATTCGCGAGCAGTCATAGTTTGTTTATTTTTGTTGATGTAAAGTTAAACAAAAATAAAACATGAAAACAAGTATTTGTGTAAATAATTTTTTAAAATGTTAAACAAACAAATTATTAATGTGTTAAAATGTTAATTAACTAACGTTTTAGACTAAAATTGCCCTAATTTGTTGTTTAACTTATTTTTTGTAAATATACTAATTGTTTAATTTAAATAAAATAATGATAAACAAAATAATGATAAACAAAATAATTAAATCTAAATAAGTATATACGTTGAAACGTTAGATTTAGATTTTGCTAAAGTCATTTTTTTTATAAATTTGATTAAACAAACTTCTATTCAAAAATAATTATGTTAAAACTCGGATTTGTAAGTGCAATTCTGGCCGATTTTGGCTTTGAACACGTAGTAGATTTTGCATCAAAACACGGATTTTCGTGCCTCGAAATAATGTGCTGGCCAACCGAAGGTGGTGACAATCGCCGTTATGCGGGTGTTACACACATCAATGTTGATAAATTGGATGCTCAACAAGTAAAATACATTAAGTCGTATCTTAACGAAAAAAGCATGAGCATTTCGGGCTTGGGTTATTATCCAAATCCACTGGATTCCGATAAGAAAAAATCGGAATTCTATATTGAGCATATCAAAAAGGTAATCAGAGCATGTAATACGCTTAATATTCCTGTGATGAATACCTTCATTGGGCGTGACCCCAAGAAGAATATTCAAGATAACTTGAAAATATTCAAGAAGCTATGGAAGCCAATCATCGAAACTGCCGAACAAGAGGGTATTAAGATTGGTATTGAAAACTGCCCGATGTTCTTTACGAATGATGAGTGGCCAGGCGGAAAAAACTTAGCAATCAGCCCCGCTGTTTGGGACAGAATGTTTGAAACTTTCAAAACGCCGCTTTTTGGACTCAACTACGACCCATCGCACATGATTTTTCAGATGATGGACGAAATCAAACCAATTTATCAATACAAAGACCGTTTACATCACATTCACTTGAAAGATGTAAAAGTATATCACGATAAGTTGGATAGAGTTGGTATTTTGGCCAATCCACTTGAATACCATTCACCAAAACTACCAGGCTTAGGCGATGTTCGTTGGGGGAAATTTTTTGCAGCACTGACTGATGTGCGTTATCGTGGGCCTGTTGTGATTGAAGTTGAAGACAAAGCCTACGAAGGAAGCCTCGATGATATTACAAGGGCGATTTTGCAAAGCAGAAACTACATTCGTCAATATTTACCATAATTTGTAAAATAAGTTTCCAACTTGTTGTATAGAAAAGCCTTCAAAACTACAGTTTTGAAGGCTTTTCATTTATCAAACATTTATTTTCATTTAATGCCCTCCGCCCATTGGCGTACTTACCTCACCTTCTACCTTTTTTGCGTTGATGAGAAGCGTTGCTCCTGCGGCAATCAGTAAAAGTATCCCTGCAAACGAAATAGCTTTACCTGGGTCATTACCTAAGAAATTTTTCAGAATATACCCAAAGGTAAGTGTTTGAATCAGCATCGGAATTACAATCATCATATTGATAATACCCATGTAAACGCCATAGCGTTCTTTCGGAATTTCACCCACCACAATCAAATAAGGAATCCCCATCATACTTGCCCAGCCAATTCCAAAACCCGTAATCGCAGGAAAGAGTAAATATTTGTTTTCAATCATTGGAAAAGCCAAAAAGCCAAGTCCTGCCAAAATTAAACAGAAGGCATGCACGAGTTTTGGCGAGTATTTTTTTGCAAAATAAACTAAACTAAAAGCCACTAAAAACATGACAATATTATACCAGCCATTTACCAAGCCAGTCCAACTAACGGCCTCGTTATAAACTGGATTATCTTGATAAGTTGTAGTTTTCCAAACCGATTGAGCAATACTTTTTGAGGAATTTTGCCAATAACAAAACAAAGCGTACCATTGAAACAAATAGACGAGTGCCAACTGCCACATAACTTTTGGCATTTCTCTGATAGCTTGTGGAATATCAACAAATGGCGTGAGAATACTCATGGGTTTGGCTTTCATTTCGGCTAATTCTTCTTCGCTTGGAGGAATTTCAGCAGTTGTACGCATACTCCACCAAACTGAACCAATCGAACAAACAGCTCCCAAAAAGAATGAAGCATAGACCCACGTAGGCAACGAGCCAGTTGTACCTAAAAATATCAGCGGAAAAATAAAAATCGAAAGATTTACTAAAGTTTGCCCCAAACCTGTAAAAAAGCTTTGTGCTTGAAAACCCGTAGGTTGCTGCGAAGCATCGAGTTTATCGGCAATGAATGCACGATATGGCTCCATGGCAGTATTGTTGCCGACATCCAAAATCCAGAGAAGGCCAGCGGCCATCCATAGTGTACTGCTAAAAGGATAAAGGAAAAGAGCTAAACTACACATTAAAGCCCCAATAAAGAAATAAGGCTTACGACGACCAAAACGTGGCGACCAAGTTTTATCGGACATCGCTCCGATGATTGGCTGAATCAAAAGACCTGTCATTGGACCAGCCAAATTGAGCAACGGAATTTCGTCGGGACTTGCTCCCAAGAAATCATAAATTGGATTTACGGCACTTTGTTGAAGACCAAAACTATACTGAATGCCAAAGAATCCGACATTCATATTGATGATTTGTGAAAAACTCAGTTTGGGTTTTGAAAACTGCATTAGGTAAGGTGTTAGGTTAAAGTATTAATTGCACAAAGTAAAGAAAAAATTTAATTTTTCTGAAAATAATCGTAAAAATCAAGAGTAACAAAATCCTGTAAATCTTAAAATTGCATAATTGTATCTCACTTTTTTGTAGTTGGAAACTCATCAATCCCGAGTGTAGTTAATAAGGGGTTGAGTGTCTTTGTTGTGATAATTACTTGGAAAAACTTTACTTTCATGGCATCGAAATCACACACAAATTTATTCTTTACTTTAAGCGTCCGATAAACCGCTGTATAATTTATCTTTTTTTGCTCCCAACCGTTTACTGCCAAATTTGTTTGTACGCACTCAATGGCTCGTTTGAGATTCGAGAAGTAAACTACAAACGGTTTACGTTTCCGAACATCGTTCAATGAACCAATATAATTAATCGTTACTTCGTAAATAATTGACTGTCGCATAGAGTTTACTGATAGAAAGATAGTGTTGATGATTGAGAGAATAAGTTTACTACACTTATGAATCCCTCCAATTTATTAAAAATTGTAAAAATAAATCTTTTTTGAAAAATAGTTGAATAATTTTTCAAATATGAAACATTTTATATAGTATCAGCGTTTTAATGTCATATTGCAAATACAAAGAGCCTCGCAAGTTATCTGCAAGGCTCTTTTGTTTTTCTCGTTTTTATCTTCGCTATTTATCATTTATCATAATAGGCGTATTTCCTTTGCCTCCCATAATAATCACTTTTGAATTGGGCGAAGTGGCAATTTCTTTCTGAGCTTTAATCATTTCGTATTGTAGTTGTTTGTCAGTCAAGGTAGTTGTAATGATTTTCTGATAATCTGAAATACCTTGTGCTTCTACACGCTTACGTTCGGCTTCTTGTTTTTCTTTCTGCAATACAAACTGCATTTTTTGTGCTTCTTGCTCGGCGTTAATTTTTGATTCAATCGTTTTCTTGACTGATTCGGGTAAATTAATGTTTCTAACCAATAATTGCTCTAAAACCAAGCCTCTTGCCTTAAAGTCTGCTTCGATAGCTTTAAAGATTTTTCCTTGAAACTCGTCTCTTTTGGTCGAATACAAAGCTACTGCTTCATAATAAGCCGCAATATCACGAATACGAGTACGGGTAATCGGACGCACGATTACATCTTCATAATTTGCTCCAATTTTACGTAAAATCGTTGGTGCTTGGTCGGGTTGTACTCGGTAAAGTACCGTGAGGTCAATTACTACTTCAAGTCCATCCGACGACAGTACTCTAATGGCATCATCGCCTGCTTGTTTGCCTTCATCATGCACGCCCGACATCGTGTAGTTTTGTGTACGAGTGTCGAACTCAGTTACATCTACCAACGGATTAATAATGTTTAAACCACTGCTAAGCGTACCTTCTTGAACATTCCCAAAGAGCGATTGTACGCCCACTCGACCAGCATCAATTTGTTTGATAGTCGAAGAAGCAAAACCTAAAATAATGAGAACAAGACCCACGAATTTGAGTGGGCGAGAAAAACGAGAAAATTGTAAGGAAGGAGTATTGATAGCAAATGCTACTACCAAAGTAATAACTCCGAGAATAACTAAAAACATGGTTTTCTAACGGTTTAGATATAATTTATTCTTTGTTTGTGAAATCATTTCAGAGCAAAAGCATGGCAAACGTACAGCAAGTTGACAGTCATTATCCAAGATTTACATGAATGGTTATTTCTGATTTATGATTGGGTTTGTTTATAGGACGAACTGTTTTGAGGGGATAAATATCATAAAGAAGTTGATTAGCAGAGTGTTAGCTAAAATGCTAACTTATCCACAATTGTACCCATTTGCTAATTTTTGGTGTAGCGTAAACGGTAGTGTGCCAAGTTTGGTACGTTTTTTAGTCTAACTTAATCAGAGTAGAATTTTTTCAACTATTGAAAGGATTTACGTGCTTTCTTGTTTTCCATGAACGACGGGTACCGAGCTATCAATCTTTAGATAGCTCGGTCTTTTTTTATCGCAAATATCGTTTTCTGAGTAGCTGCATCATATAGACATTTATCGCCCATTGGTCAGCTACGGGTTGTTGAGTATATGGTAAAGTCGGCAAATAATTTGGTGGGCCAAATTCAGTCAAAATCGTCATCGTTTCACCTGCTTTCATTTTTCTTTCCAAAACTTTATCCCACCACGCAAAGTGTGCTTTTACGGCATTTTCCCATTCGGGAGCTCTTGGGTCATTGACTTGTGGACCTTCTTGATGTCCAATACGTGCATGTAGGTGTTCTACTCGTTCAAGTGCTATCGCAACTGTTTCAGCTTGGTCTTCGAGCAGCGACTCATGTACATTACACCAATGAGAAATATCGAGTGTTAGGCGTAAAGCAGGATTTTTCTCAATAAAGTTTCGTGCAATATGAGCCGCAAATAGAATTCGGCCTCGGTGAGTTTCGTGGCAAATCTTAATTCCTGTCTTTGTTGTTGTTTCGGTTGTATGGTCAATGAAAAGTTTACTTTGTTCGTAGGTGAAAAAATCTTTCCCACTATGACAATTGATATATAAAGGCTTCTTTGGAGATTGCGTTGAGGCAGCATTAATAGCTTTTTTGAAACTTTCGAGATTAGTGGCAGGGTCTTTATGGCCAGAACCACATAAGTAGCCAATTTCTAACTCATGCTTTTCGAGAGCCGCAAAAAGTTCTTTTTGGTCTTTGGGTTCATTTGGCCACCACATCTCAATACCATCGTAGCCTTCTTTCTTGGCAGCGGCACAGAAGGCATCGAGCGAACCACTCCAACCCCAGTTTGTAGCCATTATTTTTAGTTGGAATTTGGGGTCAACGTTTGATACCAACGGTTTTTCTTGTGCCAGCGTTTCGACCGACGAAAGCAATGCACTCGTAGCAGTTAGGTTTATAAATTCTCGACGTTTCATAAAATATTATGTGTAAAAAATTCTCGCTGCCTGAGCGAAGTCGAAGACAGCGAGAATTTTTAATTTTAAAAAATCTTCATCCACTTCCCTTGTTCTTTCATTACTAACTCAATTACTTCACGCACGGCACAATCGCCGCCTTTACGAGTTGAATTGAAAGCAGCTACTTCGATAATTTCCTCAACGGCGTCGGCTGGGCAAGCAGATAAAACATCTCGGTGTTTCATAATTTCCCAATCGGGTAAATCATCGCCCATAAATACAATCTCATCGGCCGAAAGATTATTATCGGCAATATATTTATCAAAAACGTTTAATTTTTGGTCAGTATTTACACCCAAAAAAATATCCTTAATGCCCAAAGGCGAGAGTCTTTCTCTGATGCTTTCTTCTTTCCCACCTGAAATAATGGCAACTCTGAAACCCAAACGAACGGCTTTTCCGAGAGCGTAACCATCTTTGACATTAAATACACGAGCCAATTCGCCACCACGTAGGGCAATAACAGTTGCGTCAGTCAACACACCATCTACATCAAAAATAAAAGTTGTAATTTTTCGGAGCTGAGATTTAAGTTTAATATCCATGAAATTAGGTTTAGGTAATTTAAAAATAATCTGCATAAAATTCGCATAAATTCGTTTAATTCGTGCATCTGTGTAGCATTATTTTTATGTTTGAACAAATAAACCCAAAACTTAAAGAAACTTTCAAACGCCGTTGGGTAAAAGTATTTTTTGCTTTTATCGTTGTGTTGATGGTATTAAATCTTGTTTTTCCGCCTAAAGTCAAAGTTTCCTATTCTACCCTCATTACCGATAAAAAAGGTGAAATTTTACACGCTTTCTTGAGTACAGATGAAAAATGGCGAATGTTTGTAGAGTTGAAAGAAATAACACCCACGCTCCGTAAAGCCATTCTGGCAAAAGAAGACAAATATTTCAATTTTCATTTTGGAGTAAACCCTATAGCTATTTTTCGGGCAGCTTTCAATAATATCACAAAAAATCGTAGAACATCGGGGGCAAGTACCATCACAATGCAGGTGGTCAGAATGTTGAACCCCAATGAGCGAACGTATTGGAATAAAATTTTTGAAATCCTCCGAGCAATTCAACTCGAAATCTTTTATTCTAAAGATGAAATTCTACAAATGTATCTCAATTTGGTACCTTATGGCTCAAATATCGAAGGTATCAAGTCGGCTTCGTATTTGTATTTTCAAAAATCACCTGATAGATTGAGTTTGGCCGAAGTAACCACGTTGGCAATTATCCCCAATCGACCAACGAGTTTACGACTCGGAACAAAAAATCCATTAATCGTTGAAGAACGCAATAAATGGTTAAAACGATTTCAGCAAGCGAAAGTGTTTGATAATCAGTTGATTGATGATGCTTTGCGAGAGCCATTAACCGTTACTCGGCATGAAGCACCGAAAGATGCTCCGCATTTATCACTTAGACTAAAAAAACAGTTTGCTGATAAAGCTATTATTCATTCGAGCGTAAGTAAAGCCATACAAACTAAGGTCGAGCAGATGGTGGGGAATTACGTAAATCGAACACGAGCAATGAATATCAATAATGCCGCCGTTTTAGTAATTAACAACGAAACTATGCAAGTAGAGGCCTACGTTGGTTCTGCAGGGTTTAACGATAAACTTGATGGCGGACAAGTAGATGGTGTGCAAGCAATCCGCTCGCCAGGAAGTGCCTTGAAGCCTCTTTTATACGCTACGGCTTTTGATAAAGGCATCATTACACCTAAAAATAGCATCAATGATGTACCGACAAATTTTAATGGTTTTGAACCCGACAATTTCGACCGAAAGTTTAACGGAAAGGTTTCTATCGAATTTGCGTTGGCCAATTCGTTGAATATTCCAGCCGTAAAAGTGGTAAAAGATTTAGGCAAAACAACGCTGATTGAACAACTCAAAAAGGCTGATTTTCAGACAGTTAAAAAACAAGAAAAAGATTTAGGACTTTCAATCGTACTGGGTGGTTGTGGCGTAACACTCGAAGAAATGACGCAGCTTTATGCTGCCTTTGCCAATGACGGAAATTGGCAAAGAGCAACTCTGATAAATAATAAATTAACAGAGAAAAAAGTAAGCAACGCATCAATTATTTCCCCATCAGCTACTTATCTAATCAACGAGATTTTGGCTCAACTCAAACGCCCAGATTTGCCTAATAATTTTGATTATACCTATCGTTTACCAAAAATTGCATGGAAAACGGGCACTTCTTTTGGCCGCCGTGATGCTTGGAGTATTGGCTATAATAAAAAATATACGGTTGGGGTTTGGGTCGGAAATTTTTCGGGCGAAGGTGTTCCCGAATTAAGTGGTGCAGAAATTGCTACGCCGTTGCTTTTTCAGATTTTCAATACGATTGATTATAATACTTCAAACTTATGGTTTCGTCAGCCCAAAGATGTGGTGTCTCGACAAGTGTGTGCTGAATCAGGCGACCTCCCGAGCGAATATTGCAGCAATAAAATCTTAGATTATTCTATTAAAAATATCTCACACACACGTAAGTGTACGCATCTTAAGAAAATTTACGTAAATCTTTCAGAATCAATAAGTTATTGTACGCAGTGCTTACCTGTAGATGGATATAAAGAAAAGCTTTACAGCAATCTCGCTCCCGAATTGATTAGTTTTTATGAATTAAAACACATTCTTTACGAAAGGATTCCGACCCACAACCCGAATTGTACAAGGTTTTTCAAAACAGCTAACAATGCCCCGATTATTACCAATCCGAATAATGGAAGCGAATATTACCTGGGCCAAAATGATACGCAACAAATGCAGTTGGCGTGTCAGACAGCTAATGATGTGGGAGACGTTTATTGGTACATCAACGACCGATTATTACAAAAAACATCAGCCAATAAGCCAGTTTTTTTTACTCCAAGTCTCGGTAAACTTAAAATATCTTGCACGGATGATAAAGGCAGAAGTAGTAGTATTTCGGTGATGGTGAAAGGGGAGTAGCGAATTATGACAACCCTGTCTTACACTATTACGTAGATTTTAGAAACTTGTTGAATAATAATATTTATTGGTTATTTTTGACAAATAAACAGATATAGTATGTTAATCGTAGAAAAACCAAGACAACGAAATAGAGCTAAAGCAATTCCTGAAAGTCTCATTTATGAAATCATAGATGGGAAACCGTTTTACTATGATGGTTATAAAGATGTTTTAGCAAATAAAAAAACAAGTGAGGAAATCATGGGTGCAAGTGGCTTACAGTCTTTTATTATTCAATATTTACTCGAAGTCCTTTATTTGAAGATAGGGCGAAAAAAATATCATTTTTTAACCAACGAAATAGGTACACACCTTGATAAAAACAATAATTTATCGGGCGATATTTATATTTATGACAAACAAACTCTTTCTCCCGATAAAATTAACACGCATTACGTAGAAGTTGCACCAAAAATTGCTATTGAGATAGATATTCGTATAGATTTATCCTATGAAAAGGATTTTGGCTACGTTTTTACCAAAACCCACAAATTGCTTGATTTTGGTGTAGAAAAAGTATTGTGGATATTCACAAAACACCAGAAAGTAATGGTTGCTACAAAAGACCAAGACTGGTTAACTAAAAACTGGAATCAGGAAATAGAGTTGCTTGATGGTGAATATTTCAATATAGGCAACTTTTTAGCTGATGAAGGTGTAGAGCAGTAGGAAAACAGTATTTAAAACTTGCTATAACAGAAAAGGCTTCCCTTACGAGAAGCCTTTTCTGTTATAGCTTAGAAACTAATTAAGCTTCTGCCTCAGCATCAGCTGCTGCATCTTTTTTCTTAGAAAGTTTCTTTTTCTCGCCTTCTACCATTGCATCTTTCAATGCAGAAAGAGCTGAAAGGTCGCCAAGAGTTGATTTTTCTTCAGGAGCAGTAGCAGCTACTTCTTTTCCACCTTTTTTCTTAGCTTCTTTTGGAGCTTCTTCTTTTACCACTTCCCAAGTCTTAGTATGAGAAAGCATGATTTTCTTTTCTTCCTTGTGGAATTCCAATACTTGGAAGGTCAATTTCTCTCCAACTTCACCAACTGTTCCATCAGCTTTAGCCAAATGCTTCAACAAAGCGTATCCTTCGATTCCGTATGGAAGCTCAAGTGTTGCTTGTTTGTCATTTTTAGAGATAATTGTACACTCTTGGTCTGAACCTACTGTGAAGATATGCTCAAATGTATCCCAAGGGTTTTCTTCTAAGTGTTTGTGGCTAAGAGCTAAACGACGGTTTTCGCCATCTAATTCTAATACCATTACTTCAAGAGCATCACCAACTTTCACGAAGTCAGATGGGTGTTTAATTTTCTTAGTCCAAGACAAGTCAGATACGTGAACTAAACCATCAATACCTTCTTCTAATTCTAAGAAAATACCGAAGTTAGTCATGTTACGTACAGTACCAGTGTGTTTTGTGTTCACTGCATACTTGTTGATAAGGTCTTGTTTAGTCCAAGGGTCTTCAGTTAATTGCTTGATACCCAATGACATTTTACGCTCTTCACGGTCAAGAGTCAATACAACAGCTTCGATTTCGTCACCGATTTTCAAGAAATCTGATGGGTTACGTAAGTGCTGTGACCATGACATTTCTGAAACGTGGATTAAACCTTCAACACCAGGTTTCAATTCTAAGAAAGCACCGTAATCAGCGATGTTTACGATTTTTCCTTTCACTCTTGAACCGATTGATAATTCAGCAGCCAAAGAATCCCAAGGATGTGATTCTAATTGCTTCATACCTAACGAAATACGTTTCTTGTCTTCGTCAAAGTCTAATACTACAACTTTGATACGTTGGTCAAGTTTCAATAATTCGTTCGGGTGGTTGATACGACCCCAAGAAATATCAGTGATGTGCAATAAACCATCTACGCCACCAAGGTCAATGAATACCCCGAAGTTAGTGATG
>JAIYBU010000104.1 GCA_027488335.1 Cytophagaceae bacterium | reverse complement strand
GTTCCAATAATGCCTTTTGGAAACCTTCTTCGTCGATTTTTAAGCCTTTTTCTTTTGCCAAAAGGGCAGTTAAATCAACTGGAAAACCAAAAGTATCTGATAATTCAAAAACAACATCACCACTAATAATTCCATTTTCTGGATTGATGGCTTCAAATCTTCTAATACCTGTTTCGAGTGTACGCAAGAAAGATTTTTCTTCTTCTTCTACTACACGAGTAACAAAATCTTGTTGAGCCTTTAGTTCTGGGAAAACATCAGCAAATTGTTCCGCTAAAACAGGTACAAGTTTGCTCATAAATGGCTCATTAAAACCTAAATATGAATAACCATAACGCACCGCACGACGTAAAATTCGACGCACAACATAGCCCGCTTTGGCATTAGAAGGTAATTGTCCATCGGCAATCGTGAATGCAACCGCACGAAGGTGGTCGGCAATTACACGCATCGCTACATCCACATAATTATTGGTTGAAAGCGTACCGTTTTCGCCATATTTTTTGCCCGACATTTGTTCAATTACTTGAATCGTATTTTGAAAAACGTCGGTATCGTAATTCGATTTTTTACCTTGAATCGCCATACACAAACGCTCAAAGCCCATACCAGTATCAACGTGTTTGGCAGGAAGCGGAACTAAAGATTTATCGGCTTTACGCTCAAACTGCATAAATACATTGTTCCAGATTTCTACCACTTGCGGGTGGTCGTTATTCACTAATTCTTTTCCGCCAATAATATCAATTTCAGCTTGGTCACGTAAATCAATGTGGATTTCTGAACACGGGCCACATGGGCCAGTATCGCCCATTTCCCAGAAATTATCTTTTTTGTTTCCGAGAATTATACGGTTTTCATCACCAATTAAACCTTTCCAAATATCAAACGCTTCTTGGTCGAAAGGCACGCCATCTTCTTCGCTTCCTTCAAAAACCGATACATAAATTCTGTCTTTCGGTAATTTATAGACTTCTGTCAATAATTCCCACGACCATTTTAAGGCTTCTTTCTTGAAATAATCGCCAAATGACCAGTTTCCGAGCATTTCAAACATGGTGTGGTGATAGGTATCGAAGCCTACATCTTCCAAGTCGTTATGCTTCCCACTCACACGAAGACATTTTTGGGTATCCGCAATACGTTTTGATGGAGGCGTACCATTCCCCAAGAAAAAGTCTTTGAATTGAGCCATTCCTGAGTTATTAAACATCAAAGTTGGGTCGTTTTTGGCTACAAGCGGTGCAGACGAAACGATTAAATGTTCTTTACTTTTGAAGAAATCTAAAAAAGCCTTACGTATTTCGTGCGAAGTCATTTTTCTGTAAATTGGTTACTGGTTATTGGTTATTAGAAAACTGGTTACTGGAAAACTGGTTATTGGTCATACAAAATTTAGATAATAACTAATTTTCAACTAACTAATTACTAAAATTGAGGTGCAAAAATAGCTTAAAAATTGGACTTTTTGAAGAGTTATTTCAGAAAAAGGTTTTTCTATTTACCACAGATTTGTAATCTGTTACTTCTTCTTAGGGTTTTGAAACAAATTGGATTGGAATAAAAGTAGCGTAATACTTTACGAAATATGCTTTATAATCTCAGGTAAAACCTCCGCCAATGCACCTTTAGGAAGTTCATGTCCCATTCCTTCAATCATCAAAAGTTTTGAGTTGGGTATGAGTGGAGCATAAATCTCAGCATGTTTTGGATTGACAAGTGGGTCGGCTGTTCCGTGAATAACTAAAGTTGGGGCTTTTATTTTGTGTAATTTTTTTAGTCTTGAGCCCGAAGCGACGATGGCACAAAACTGTTGATACCTTGCTCTTGGATTCTGTCCGTTTCTCACTTCAATACTTTCAGTAAAAACTTGTCTGAAATGTGTTTCATCAAACTGAAAACGTTTGCCACGTAAGAAACGATAAGTAGCAACATAGCTTCCCACACTAATTTTGTGGTTAGAATATTTATTTTTCACGTAAAATCTTTTAATAAAAAAAGGCAACACTTGAAGAATGAGTTTATGACTAAATTTACTCGCAACTTTTGGATTTAGTGCGTAGCCTGACGACATGATTGAGGTCAAGCTTACTACTTTTTCAGGAAAATCAATCGCAATATGCTGAGCAATCATTCCGCCCATTGAGACACCGATAATATGAGCTTTTTTGATTTGTAAAAAATCAAGTAGTTCAACACTATCTTTCGCCATATCTTCGAGCGAATAGGGGCGGCTTCGGTGCCAAGAATCATTCAGCCAAGTTGATAGCCCAATATCACGATTATCAAATCTTATTACGTAAAAGCCCGCCTCAACTAAAGGATTGATGACGTTTTTGCCATAAATTACACATTGAGCATCAAGCCCCATAATGAGTAAAATGGCAGGGTTTTGTTCATTACCGAAAGTTTCGTAATAAATTTCAATGCCATTTACGGGGGCTTTGCCTGATTGATTGATGAGCATGTCTTGTGTTTTATCTTTTCTCAAAATTACTTAAAATTATTATGGCTTGATTTTCAGGACAAAAATTAATTTGAGGTTAAGTATAATTTTGCAACTAAAATATTAGTTATATTTGTATATCTCCAACTAAATCTAATCAAGCACATGAAAAAGCTATTGTTATTTTTTCTTACGTTTCTATCGTCCACTTTGTTTGCTCAGCAGAAAGTTTATCACAGGGATAAGTTTGATACTGAAATTTTATCAAAAAAAGATGCAGACACAAAATACCCTGATTTAAGAGTAGCACATCGAAAAAAAGGAAGCATTGCTTTTGAAATTGATGAAAAAAAAGTCAATAATGATTTTATGAGGTTTGCCATCAAACAAGATAAGTCGATTATAAATCTAATTGAAAGTAAATCTTTACCTGTTGAAATCTATTTAAATAAAAGTGGTGCCGTTGATTATATGGTGTATGGGTATAGTGCGTTTGATAGCCGAATATTCAACGGAAAGAAATATCTGTTTGACACACTGAATGTTACTCAAAAGGAGTTGTTTCATAGTATTGCCGAAAAGTTTTGCAAAAACTATACATTCCCTTCACCCTCTGAAAGTAATAATCGAATGTATTTAGGGCTTGGTTTTGGAAAAGGACAGAAAAAAGTGAGTAAGAAATATATTTCTACCATCGAAATGGCTGAAAATTGTACACAGCCCGATACTGTTAAAACCCTGATGTTGAATAAGTTATATTTGATGGATTTTCCAGAAATTGTTTTTAAGTTTAAGAATTTAGAAAAATTAGACTTATCAGATAATTTTATAGAAACCATTCCGAAAAGTATTTGGGCTTTAGAAAAACTAAAATTATTGAGTTTGAGTGGCAATTATATTGATTACGAAAATTTTAAGTTCAAGAAAAATAAGCATATTAAAGACCTGAATCTTCAATACACGGGTCTTATTAAAATTCCAAAAACTACTAAACGAAACCGTAATTTAGAAGTTTTGTTTATTGGTAATAATGAATTAAAGTTTAGAAGTAATGATTTCAAGAGAATGACAAATCTGAAAGCTCTCAATCTATATAATGTGCGAACAGAGACTTTGCCAAAATCAATTGGGAAGCTAAAAAACTTAGAAGAACTTGACCTTTATTACAACGATTTGAAGTTTTTGCCGAAAGAAGTTTGTGAATTACCCAAGTTAAAAACCTTGGCAGTTGCCAACAATCAGCTTTGGAGTTTGCCCGAAGAAATCAGTAGGATGCCCAACCTCCAAACGCTTTATGCTCATCATAATCGTTTGAATACGTTGCCAAATTTGCCAAATCTAAAGCTTTTAGATATTGGTTATAACCTTTTTAAGGTTTTTCCAGAGCAAGTTTATCAACTCAAAGATTTAGAAGAATTTGATATTACACACAACGAAATCATGGAAATCCCTGAAGGCTTAATTGCTTTGAATAAACTTCAAAAAGTATTTATTCGTGGCAATGAGTTTTCTAAAACCGATAAACCTGACGAAAAATTAACCAAACTTACAGATAGTCTCGAGAAACGTCAAGTCATGGTTCGGTAGAGCAATGTTGTAATTTTTGATAAAAAAAGAGTAGTTTTGGTGAAGATATTGTGGAACGCATTGGGCACGACCTTCGTGACACGATTCCTCAGAAGACTTGATTTAATCAAAACTATGGGTAAACTTTATTATTCTACTACTGAAGTTGCTGAAATGTTGGATGTCAATGTTTCACGGATTCGTTTTTACGAAAAGAAATTTAATCTCAGATTCAAACGTAATGGACAAGACCGTCAGATTACTGAAAAAGATATAGAAATTTTACGAGATATTATCTTAAATGCCGATAAAGGGGGCTTAACACTAAAAGGGGTAAAGCGTAAAATCAGTAATAAAAGCGACGAAAATAAAACTAAAAATGCCCTAAAAGCTAAGTTATTAACGATTAGGGCATTTTTGGCTGAAACACTCGAAGAAATCTAATTTAGAAGAATGTACCAACCGAAATCACGAAACTCTTTTGACTATTAGTAATATTGGCAGATGCATAGTTAGCAGTATTTGCCAGTTCGTAAGGGGTATAAGCAGTTTTGAAACTATTGAAAACACCTGCTAAATCTACAAAAAACTTAGCTGAACGATAACCAACACCACCCGTAAAAATCATCTGTGAACGGTCAAGGTTATCAACTTTTTGCTTGTATGGGTCAGGCATATATTTTGCACCAAGTCTTAATCTGATATTTTCGATACGATACTCTCCACCTACTTTAAGATTTACGGCGTCTCTGTAAGTATTCTTGATTCTGTTATCTTCTTTTATAGTTTTATTGTAGCCAGTTATGTAGCCATTGTTATCGTAACTTGCATATTTGATGCTCATTCCTGTGTAAGCCACATATTCCGCATCAGCCGTAACGAATCCTTTTTTGCCGGGTAAAAAGAAAGTAGCCCCTCCACTTGCTTTAAGGGGTGTTGTTATTTTATACGAAAATTCATTCTCACGGGTTCTTACTTCTGGATATTTAGGCGTAAAGAATGTAGTTTTAATGGCAATACTCGAATTATAGACCTCATTGATAGTGAGCCATGAGGGCGAAGTAATATTTGCACCTAAACTGATATTATCTGATACCTTGAAGATTCCACCAACACCCAAATGGATACCACTACCGCTTGAGGTTAAATCTTCTCTATAATCAAAGCCATTAAAAACTTTTCCTTTCGGAAATTGTTCAGAATAGTTATTCAGATTTTCGTAGTTAAGCCTCACAAAGCCCAAATTAAAACCAAGATAGGTTTTATCATCAAAGTTGGCACCGTATGCCAAGTTCCATTGACTTTGATTACCTGTACTGGAATTATTTCCCATCTGAGTAACAGGTAAACTTGTTTCAGCTTGAGTATATTTTGTATCGTTGTTGGCAACAGGGTCAATCATATAAGCCCAATAATACATTCCTTCTGGATAATAAGCCGTAGCTGTATTTTCTACAAACTCATCATCGAGGGTTTTGGCACTTACATTCAGCGAGTTGGCTTTTTCAGTAAAATAATTACCCATAGAACTTTTATTATTTGTTCCAGCATAGCTAAAATTTGAAAGCAAGTTAACTTGTTTGGAGTAAGTTACCGCAAAACTTGAACGTTTCTTTCGAGTTCCACTGCCGCTGCTACTCATAATAAGCCCTAACTGCCCAATGTTGGCATTAGAAGTATTTGCTTTACTTGTAGAACCAGCATATAATGAAGAGGCATTGATTGAATTGAAAATTGGAGTAATGCTCAACTCCGAACGGTTATAAAAACCCAACCCAGCAGGGTTCGATGAAGCATTGCCTGCATCTGCTCCAAGTGCCGTATAGCTTCCACCCATCCCTTGCATACGAGCCGAACCAGTTATTTTAGATTGTGAATATCTGAACGCATCTTCCCCATAAAAATGCCCTCCCAATGTTAGCTGTGCTTGTGCTTTTACTCCTCCCAAAATCAAAGTAGAGGCTATAAAAATTCGTGTAAGTTTCATTGTAGTAATACTGAAGTTTGAAGAAAAATAAACCAGATTTTTAGTCTTTCGTATAATTACTTCATAGAAAAGGTAATGTTTACTTAGGTTAGTTTTAATAGAAAACCTCGCAAAACGCTATGATTCAGCGAGGTTCTCGAATGGATTCTTAAAATATCTCAATAAAGAGTCTAAACAAACCTAAATTAATTATCTTGGCCCACGGCTACTTCCGCCACCGCCGCCGCCGCCAACACTTCCACCGCTACTTGAGCTACCACCACCATACGAACTTGAGCTACTGCTTCCGCTATTGCTCCAACCAGATGATTGCGTAGATGAGCCTCTTGAATAGCTTGAGTTTGACGAATTTCCACTGCCACTCGACCAACCACTTTCGGATGAACGGCTTGTTCCCGAAGGACGTGAGTAGTTATATCCGCCAGATGAACTGTTGTTGGTGTTTCCCGAAGAGTAAGAACCTCCTTCTGTGCCACCATTTCTGCGTGGACGAGCATAATAAGTGTCATTTGAAGTATTGGAACTATTCGTGCTTCCACCGTAGCTGCGTGAGTTACCTCTGTAGTATTCATTACTTGCAGAACTGCCATTCCACGATGAACTGCTGTTACCTCTTCTTGAAGAAGCATCAGTAGTGCTACCAGTACGACCATTCGTAGTTCCATAAGCATTCCGACGACCATCAGGTGTGTTTCCGCCGTTATTTACGGCTGCATTAGTGAAGCCACGATTATATGTTCCCGAACCACTTCCACCATCACGCGGGCCATAAGTTCGTACGCGACCACTATTTGCTACGCCATTTACGCCTGAAGTAATGTTGCCGTAATAATTATTTGTGTAGTAATTATTACCGAACCCTCTATCGTAAAAAGCATAAGAATTAAATCCATACGGGCTGTACCACGAGTTGAAACCATACGGACTATACCATGAGTTGAATCCATAAGGGCTATACCATGAATTAAAACCGTAAGGGCTGTACCACGAGTTATACCCATAACTTCCACCCCAGAATGGGTCATAGAAACGATTAAATCCTCCAAAACCGAGGCTCAAACCAAAACCGCTGCCATAACTGCCAAATCCATTTCCGTAACCAAAACGATTGAATGGACTTAACCAACCCACTGGCTGACTCCAAGCATAATCATTCCAACCTGATTGATAACCATTGGCAAAACCTGAATCGTAGCCAGCATCACCATTATTATTACGATATACTTTGCGAGAATTTAAGTAATTCTCATCGTAATATTCGTCAGTACCAGTGGCGTTTTCTTGGCTTTGTTGTGGTTCTTCTGGCTGATAACGTTGGTTTTCAACGTACTCAGGTGTTTGGCGTGGCGAGTAGGCTACTTGCGGAGCATCTTTCGACGAGCCGTAAGTATCATCATACTCACCTTTAGTAGTAAGCTGCTTAGTTGAAGTACATCCCCATGCACTTAAAAGCACTGCTACTGATAAATATTTGATTGATTTGAAAGTGTTCATTTTACTATAATTTAAACGTGGGCGTTAAACATTTCTATATATATGATGCAACAGGGTAGGAAATGGTTGTACGCTTTCTAATTTTTTTTCATTTCCTAAAATCAAGCTTTTCATATAATCGTCATTTAGACAAACAATTATTGAATAGTAACATTATTTTACAAACTTAATATAAAAACCTATCTTTGCAATCTATTTAAGCATTAATATCTGATTAGAATTTGACTTAAACAGTGTCAGAATTGGGTTTTTCTAATAATGAAACAAAAGAAGCCCTTCAAAAATTCAATTTTATTAAAATAACTTATTGAATCTATGAATTGAAGAAAGTTTTAAAACAATTCTTCATTCTACATTCTTCATTCTACATTAATATATGAGTAAAGGTCTTCCAAAACGTAGTGAAAACTACTCGGAGTGGTACAACGAACTGGTAAAACGTGCAGATTTAGCCGAAAATTCGGCGGTTCGTGGTTGTATGGTTATAAAACCTTATGGATATTCTATTTGGGAAAAAATGCAACGTGCATTAGATGATATGTTTAAGGAAACAGGTCATACCAATGCTTATTTTCCGCTTTTTGTACCCAAAAGTTTATTTGAGGCTGAAGAAAAGAATGCCGAAGGTTTTGCTAAAGAATGTGCCGTAGTAACGCACTATCGTTTGAAAAACGACCCCAATAATCCTGGCAAGTTGATGGTTGACCCCGAAGCAAAATTGGAAGAAGAATTGGTGGTTCGCCCAACGAGTGAGGCTATTATTTGGAATACTTATAAAAACTGGATTCAGTCGCACCGTGATTTGCCGATTTTAATTAATCAATGGGCAAACGTTGTGCGTTGGGAAATGCGTACTCGTATGTTTTTACGTACGGCTGAGTTTTTATGGCAAGAAGGCCACACCGCTCATGCTACCGAGAAAGAAGCTATGGACGAAACTAAACAAATGTTGGATGTTTATGCTACTTTTGCTGAAGAATGGATGGCTGTTCCCGTAATTAAAGGTTATAAATCGGCTAATGAGCGTTTTGCGGGTGCAGAAGAAACGTTGTGTATCGAGGCAATGATGCAAGATGGAAAGGCATTGCAAGCAGGTACTTCTCACTTCTTGGGACAAAATTTTGCCAAAGCCTTTGATGTGAAGTTCCAAAATAAAGAGGGGAAACTCGAAAATGTTTGGGGAACTTCGTGGGGCGTAAGTACACGCTTGATGGGTGCATTGATTATGGCTCACTCGGATGATTTGGGCTTGGTACTTCCGCCAAAATTAGCACCCTTTCAAGTAGTTATTGTTCCGATTCCAAATAAAGAATTAGCACCTGATGCTTTCAAGGTTGCATTAAAACCTGTCATTGATGAGTTGAAATCTTACGGAATTTCTGTCAAATATGATGATAATGATAATTATAAGCCAGGTTGGAAATTTGCCGAATATGAGCTGAAAGGGGTTCCAGTTAGAATGGCAATTGGTATGAGAGATTTACAGGCTGGGCAAATTGAAGTGGCTCGCCGTGATACGCTCAGCAAAGAAACTCGTCCACTCGAAGGTGTGGCAAGTTATGTTAGAGATTTGTTGAACGAAATTCAAACTACTATTTATCAGAAAGCATTGAACTTCCGCCAAGAAAACATGTTTAAAATAGACACTTGGGCTGAATTTGAAGAACAAATCGAAAAGGGCGGGTTCTTGCTTTGTCATTGGGATGGAACTTCGGAAACAGAAGAAAAAATCAAAGACTTAACAAAAGCGACGATTCGTTGTATTCCTTTGGATGCCGTAGCAGAAGAAGGCAAATGTATCTTGACAGGAAATCCATCAAACAAGAGAGTAGTTTTTGCGAGAGCATACTAATTTAAAATGCTGATTTTCGGTCTGACAGAAGGTCTGACCAAAAGACAGAGAACAAGAAAATTAAAACAAACAAAAATAGAAGTAATGGTAAAATCAGGCGATAATGTAGCGGTACATTATAAAGGAACGCTAACCGATGGTACGGTGTTCGATAGTTCGGAAGGGCGTGAGCCTTTAGAGTTTCAAGTAGGTAGTGGTATGGTTATCGCAGGATTCGATTCGGGCGTAACTGGTATGGCTATTGGCGAGAAGAAAATAGTCCATATTCCAGTTGATGAGGCTTATGGCCCAGCTTCTGATGAAATGATTTTTACATTCAATCGTTTGGATATCCCTGATGATATTCCATTGGAAGTGGGTGGGACGCTCAATATGCACAATGGTCAGCAAGCAATGCCTGTAATTGTACGTGAAGTTACGGCAACGAAAGTTATTCTTGATGGAAATCATCCATTGGCTGGTCAAGATTTAATTTTTGAAATTGAATTGGTTTCGATTAACTAATTGAGCCGAGTAGTTGCGACTAACAATAAAAAACGCAATTCTGAATATTTCGGAACTGCGTTTTTTATTGTTACTAAATGGAGTTTAAACTTCTTCAAACTCGCCCATAGCACAGAATTTATCAATTCTTGCATCAATGCGTTCTTGGATTGTCATTTTTTTGAGAGTATCAATTTCGTTCAAGATTCGTTTCTTCAAACGATTCGACATGTCATCCCAATCGAGTTGAGCTCCACCGAGTGGTTCTTCGATTATTCCATCAATCAATTTATTTTGAAGCATATCTGCCGATGTTAATTTCAATGCTTCGGCGGCTTGTTCTTTATAATCCCAACTTCTCCAAAGAATTGACGAGCAAGACTCTGGTGAAATTACCGAATACCAAGTGTTTTCGAGCATTAAAACTCTATCTCCAATGGCAATTCCTAACGCTCCCCCCGAAGCCCCTTCTCCGATAATGATGCAAATAACGGGTACTTTTAGCATCATCATTTCTTTCAAGTTACGAGCGATAGCTTCGCCTTGTCCACGTTCTTCGGCTTCTAAACCAGGAAATGCACCAGGTGTGTCAATTAATGTAACGATTGGCTTATTGAATTTTTCGGCCAACTTCATCAAACGAAGAGCTTTTCTATAACCTTCAGGATTTGGCATCCCAAAGTTGCGATGCTGACGCTCTTTGGTTTTTCTTCCTTTTTGCTGTCCAATAACCATTACTGATGTGCCATCAATACTGGCAAAACCGCCCACAATTGCTGGGTCATCTTTTACGGTACGGTCACCGTGCAGTTCATGAAATTCTTGGCAAATACGTTCAATGTAATCAAGCGTATAAGGGCGGTCGGGGTGACGAGAAAGTTGAACTCTTTGCCAGCGAGTAAGGTTTGCAAAGGTTTCTTTTTTCAATTGCTCAATGTTATCATTGAGTGTACGAACGGCTCCGCTAACATCAACGTTGTTTTCGTTGGCCAGCCGTTTCATATCTTCGAGCTTCGATTCAAGCTCGGCAATCGGTTTTTCAAAATCTAAAAGTGTTCTCATTCTTTGTTTAATGAAGAATTAATAATGGAGAATGGATAATGTTGGTAAGCTTAGCACTTTTCATTATCAATTTTCAATTATCCATTCATATTTCAAAAGTTTGTCCTTTTTCTGGAATTACTACTTGATTATACCCAACTTCCGTGAGTGTATTTTTAAAGTTTTGCATGGTGTGAAGTTCGCCATGGACTAAAAAAATATTTTTGGTTTTTTCTTTATCTTGTGTTTTCACAAAATCTATCAAATCGTCTAAATCTCCGTGGCCAGAAAATACATCTATCTTTTCGATATTGGCATTTACTGGTAATTTTTGACCGCCAATGCTCAATTCTTTGCGTTCGCCATTGAGTAATTTCCAGCCAAGCGTATTTTCACTGGCATAACCAATCATTAAGATTGTAGCGTAAGGATTACTAATATTGGCTTGAATATGATGCTCAATGCGTCCGCCCGTAACCATTCCCGATGCCGAAATGATAATGCAAGGCTCAGAATGATTGGACACTGCCTTACTTGCTTGATTCGACTCCAAATATACTAAATTTTCAAAATCAAACAGCGATTCATTTTCTTCTCTGAATTCTCTTGCTTCTTTATTCATCAAACGCACGTTTCGTTCGTAGATACGTGTACTGGCTTTGGCCAATGGACTATCAGTAAATACTTTGATTGGCGTAAAACCTCGGTCGGTATAAAGTCGGTTGAGCGTATAAAGCATGGCTTGTGTGCGTCCCACGCTGAATGATGGAATAATCAGACGGCCTGGAATGTCAATACAAGCTTTTTGTATAATATCACCTAAGAGTTCCTCTGGCTTATTTTCGCTGATATGATGACGGTCGCCGTAAGTAGTTTCGGTAACTAAATAATCGGCTTGTGGAATGGGGTAGGGGTCAACTAAAAGTGGATACTCTTTTCGACCGACATCGCCCGAAAAACAGATTGTTTTCTTTTCGTTATTCTCCCAAAATTCTATGTAAACATGAGCAGCACCGAGCAAGTGACCCGCTGGATAAAATGTTAAGAATCCATCATCTTTAAACTTAAATCGTTGGTCGAATGGAATCGGAACAAAATTATCAATGGCTTCTTTTACTTGTCGTTCGAGGTAAAGCTCTCTCGAATCTACATCTTTTCTTTTTTTTGAGCGTTTTTTGCTATCGTGTATTGCTTTGTATTTTTTTTGATTGAGAGTTGCCGAATCGAGTAATAAAATTTCGGCCAGTTCCATTGTTGCTTTTGTACAGAGAACTTGCCCTTCAAAACCTTCTTTGTATAAATTGGGGATTTGCCCCGAATGGTCAATGTGTGCGTGTGTGAGAATTATTAAGTTGATGAGTGATGGGTCAAAGGGAAAAATACCATATTCAGACTTTGCTGTCTCTTCATTGCGTTCACGTTCCAAATCAGTACCACAATCTATCAAAACTCTGTATTCATCGTCAAATTCGAGTAGGAACATACTCCCCGAGACTTGCCTTGTTGCTCCCCAGAATGTTAATTTCATATAAGTTTATCAAATGATTAAGAATATTAAAGTTAAGTCACAATAACTTAATATTCATGATACAAATTACGGAAACATTTCTTTTTTTAACTAAGCATTTTACTTAAAATTGTATAAGTTTAAACTCAGTTGATATTCAGAACGTTACAAAAGGTTTGATAATCAGAGCTTTAGTAAAGCTAAAAAAGAACCAAAGGTTTCCTTAAAATCAATCACAATTTTTGTATGAAATTACTTTTATTTATCCTTTTACAGATTTCTAACCCGCTCGAACGCCTGCAAAAACTGGTCGATAGCGTGCAAAATGACCCCGAAATCCGAAATGGAACAGTGGCAGTATCTATCCGTTCGACCCAAACAGGCGAATATAAACTACAATATAATGCTCATAAATCGGTCAATTCGGCATCGGTTTTAAAGTTGGTTTCGACGGCTTCGGCCTTGTCGGTTTTAGGGGCAAATTACCGTTTTCAGACTTTTATAGAATATGATGGAGCAATAGTAGATAGTGTTTTGCAGGGAAATATATATATCAGAGGAACGGGCGACCCGTCGTTGGGTTCGGAAAGAATTGGGTCAGGTGCCGTAGAAATCTCTAAGTTTTTTGCACAAAAAATCAAAGATTATGGCATCAAAAAAATTGAAGGAGTTATTTTAGGCGATGGCTCAATTTTTTCAGAGAATACACTGGCTGACTCATGGATTTGGGCCGATATTGGCAATTATTACGGTGCAGGCATAAGTGGGTTGAATATCAATGAAAATCTATATTCAGTTTATTTTAAACAGAGTAAACGAGTGGGGGATTATGCTCCAATTACGAAAATAGTACCCGAAATTCCGAACATAAAAAATATCAATAAAGTAACCGTTGCAGAGCGAGGCTCGGGCGATAATGTACTGCTATATAGTACGCCATTCAGCACCACGGTACTTTCAGAAGGGACAATTCCTGCGGGAGAAAACGAATTTATGGTGAAGGGTGCAATTCCTGACCCACCAACCTTTTTTGCTTATCAAGTGCAGAAAAACTTTACTTTATTGGGAGGAATGATTGAAAAACCTACCATTTCGTTTCAGCAATATAAAACCTTAGAAGGCTATTTTCCGAAGCAACGAAATACAGTTTTTATCTATGATTCTCCGCCACTATCGAGTTTAGTAAAAGATTGCAATTATCACAGCATCAATTTGTATGCCGATGCTTTTTTGAAATCGGTGGGCTATCAATTGTCGAAAGATGGGAGTTTTGAGGCTGCTGTAAAAACTCAAAAACAATTATGGGTGCAGAAAGGTGTTGATTTACAGGGTTTTATGATTCGTGATGGAAGTGGACTTTCGCCTTCGGGAGTCTTAACTGCCAATAACTTAGCTGATATTCTTTATACGATGAAAACCGATGCTTCATTTCCCGAATATTATGCTTCAATTCCGATTGTAGGAATAAACGGAACGGTGCAGAACTTAGCCAAAGGCTCGAAAGCCGCAGGGAATGTGCGAGCAAAAAGTGGCTCAATTAGTAATACAAGGGCTTTTTCAGGGTATTTTACAGCCGCAAATGGTGAAATGATGTCGTTTACGTATATCGTTAATCGCTACGCCGATGGAGCAGAACGAAAGGTAAGGCGTTATTTGGAAGAAATGATAAAATTGATGGTGGAAATTTAATTATTGATATTATAATGATGGATGTTTAATGGGCAAACATGCAGTTACCATCTAACATCACATCATTTATCATCAAGCATTAAATTTGGCGTTCATAATTTGCCCAATTTCAAGGGCTTTACTTTTTACAAAGTCTGCTTTTTCTCCCGCAAAAAGCGAGTCAGTTGTCAGAAACCACAATGCCAACCACTGTTCAAAACGCTCAGTGGTGAGTGGGTGTTTTTCGTTGGCTTGCAGATGTACCCACATCATACCACCGTTATAACTTCCTGTTTGAAATAGCCAATTCTCCCAAAAATTTACCACTCTTGTAATGTGTATATTCCAATGTTCGGCTGGCATCTCAAAAACGGGTACAAGATTCGGCTCATTGTGTACTCTTTCGTAGAAATTATTAACTAATAATTCAATATCTGCTCTGTTCTGAATATCGTCCATTTTGTAAATTTTCGTTTGTGAGACAAGTTTCTAACTTGTCAAATGTTCATACAAAAGTAATTCTAAATCATAAAAGGTGAATATGATTTTGCTCATAGAAAAATAAATGTAAAAATATTTTGATATAATGTAAAGTTTATTTTACATTTGTTGCGTTAAAGTTTACATGAAAAAGCTATTACCTTAAAACATTTACAAATGATGGAACCAAGATTTTTATTCCCGCATCGTTTCAAAGTTATCGGATGGATTATCGCAATCCCTTCAATTATTTTAGGCTTATTCGTATTGATTAATGATTTACGCTTCGATTTTCTGACCTTCAAATTACCTTTTAACTATGTCTTTGCTGATGAATTTCTTTCATCCGATGATAAAGGGAATGAATTTTCAGTTTTTAACTTTACTGATGAAATTGCAATAATCGGCAGTATAATTGGCTTACTTTTGATAGCTTTTTCGAGAGTAAAAATTGAAGATGAATATGTATCTCAAATCCGTTTAGAGTCGCTTCAATGGGCGATTTACTTGAATTTTGCACTCCTGATTATTGCCACTTTATTGGTTTATGGTTTGGCATATTACATGGTGGCTATCTATAACATGATTACGCCACTATTATTTTTTGTGGTTCGTTTCCATTACATACTCTTTTTTAAAAATAATGAGAAAGGTGCAGAACATCGCCCGATTCGCCCCACAGAATTATGAAAAATAGAATAAGAATCGAAAGAGCCATTTTGGATATTACACAAGCTGATTTGGCCGAAAAAATAAATGTGAGCCGACAGACCATCAACGCTATCGAAAGTAATAAATATGTACCTTCAACGGTGCTGGCTTTGAAGATTGCACGTATCTTTGGTAAGAGCGTTGAAGAAGTTTTTGAGCTTGAAGAAAACGATTAAAGCACAATGTTCGTTATATATGCAGCAATTCTGATAATTTTATTTTGAATTGCTGCATATTTCCTTAAATTTGAATCTTTAGAAACGAAACATTGATGAAGAAAGCAATTATTTATAGCTTTTTGGTAGTATTAGCTGCTTGTACAACAAATAAGAAAGTTCAGAAAGCACAGAAGGAGATAGATAAAACGTCGGCAGTTAGGCCAACGCCTGTGGCAAAACCATTGGTGGTTGCCATAAAAAGTCGATATTTATTGAAAGATTCGTCAGCGGTTAGAATCTTTATGGAGCTGGATATTGAGAATCTCAATAAAAACCAAGCTATTCAACAATTGAATGATAATTTTAGGTTCAACTGGCTCTTACAGCCTGATTATGGTATTCGTGAACGATTAGGTTCGGGCAAAATTGATTTGAGCGAACAAAATGTTTTGCTTAAAGAGGGTAAAGTTTTGTTGAGTTTTGAGATTCCACGTCCCAAAAGCGTAACGAAAGGATTGCTTTTAACCGAGGTTTTTCAGTTAGAAGATAGTAAAAAATCTAATAATGATTTGGTTATCGATTTTAACGGAAATCGCATCAATGACCGATTCGGAATTTATATTGGTAATGTTTCAATGCCAGTTTTTCGGAATTTTATCAACAAGACAGATTCATTTCAAGTGAAAAGTGTAATGAATCATCCAAGGGAATTGTATCTGATTCGCTATAAAAATGATTTTACGCCTGCACAGTCGCCCATGGCTACTTCGATTCGCCCAAGCATTGCGAGTCTGACAATCGAAGAAACCATCAAAGTTCAGACCAATACCTCCATAAAATTATCGAATGAAGGACTTTATCAGATTGTAGAAGACACCAATTCGACCAGCAATGGCTTTGGATTTATGCTTGTAGATGAGCGTTATCCTCGAATGACTCGCCCCGAAAACTTGGTAAAACCTTTGATATATATGAGCACGAGCCAAGAATTGAAGGTTATAAACGAAAATCCAAATTCAAAGCAAGCTCTTGATAAGTTTTTCTTAGCCATTACGGGTGGAAATCAGATGGTTTCTAAGAAAATCATCAAAAACTATTATCATCGAATAGAGGAGGCGAACCGCCTTTTTACATCTTATAAAGAAGGTTGGAAAACCGATAAAGGCATGGTTTATACTATTTTAGGACCGCCCAATAAAGTGCAACGCAGTCGTGACCGTGAGGTGTGGGTGTATGCACAGAGTACTAATTTTTCAGAAATTATATTTACATTTAACAGAAAACCAAACCAATTTACGGAAAACTATTATGAACTGGTTCGTTACCCCGAATATCAGGCATATTGGTTCCCGTTTGTAGAAGCATGGAGAACAGGAAACGTAGTGGATTAGGCCGCAGTTCAGAAGGCGGTTATCGTAAGCCCGAAGGCGATAATAAAACTGGATTTAAGAAAAAATATTTTGCAAAACCAACTCCCGCTGGCTTTGAGAAACCCTCGAAGCCAGATATTGTTTTTGGCGTACAATCAGTGCTGGAAACACTCAAAAGCACCAAAGAAATAGAGAAAATATTGCTTCAAAGGGAATTTGGACACGCTGAAGTTGAAAAACTGGCTCGTGAACGTGAAATTCCTGTGCAACGAGTGCCACTCGAAAAACTTAACCGTGTGACGATGAAAGTGCATCAAGGCATTATTGCGTTTGTGTCGGCGGTAAATTATGCTAAGATGTCGAATGTAGTAGCCGATACTTTCGAGCGTGGCGATGTGCCTTTAATTTTGGTTCTTGATAGAATCACAGACGTAAGAAATTTCGGGGCAATTTCTCGTACTGCTGAATGTGCAGGCGTCAACGGAATCGTTGTCCCAGCTCGTGGGGCCGCTCAAATCAATGCCGATGCCATGAAAACTTCGTCGGGTGCATTGACTCACCTCCCCGTTTGTCGTGAAAATAGTCTATCGCAAGTAGTAAGTGAATTGCAACAATCGGGTATTCAGGTGGTAGCGTGTACAGAGAAAGCAACTGCCGAATTGTATGACATTGATTTTTCGTTACCAACGGCTATTTTGATGGGTTCTGAAGAAGATGGAATCTCAGAAAATTTGCTCGAACAAGCAGATTTTGCGACAAAAATTCCGATGGTTGGAAAAATTGGCTCATTGAATGTGTCAGTTGCGACGGGTGTTATTTTATACGAAGCCGTTAGACAGAGACATAAATAGCTACGCTTTGCTCAGTTATAAATAAGCCTTTGCTAACCATAGCAAAGGCTTATTTGTTTTGTACTTTACGAATTGAATCGCAACAGCGAATCGTTTCGCTCCACCTTATTTTTTTCTTGAAAATTCCGCATCAATAATCCAAAGAATACTGTCGGGGTCGGTATCGCCCTCAACCGTAATATCAGCTTTTTGATAAGTCGGTAGGCGTTCGTTATATTTTTCGGAGATAGTATCTAAAAGTGATTTACTTTCCAAATCAAACAACGGACGTTCGTTTTTCTTAGAAACCCGCATGCGTTCAACCAACATTGCTGGTTTTACGTCTAAAAAAATGCTGATACCGTTTTCTTTAATATACTCAAGGCCATCATGGAAGCACGGAGTACCACCTCCCGTAGCTACTACCATTTTACTATCTTTAAGGATTTTTTTGAGTTGTTGGTTTTCCACTTTTCTGAAATATTCTTCGCCATTCAAGCTAAATATTTCTGCAATCTTTTTGCCTTCTGCAACCTCGATTCTTACATCTAAATCTATAAACTCGTAACCAAGACTTTTTGCAATTTGTCGGCCAAGTGTACTTTTGCCCGACGAAGGCATTCCTATTAAAAAAATATTTGTGGTCATTCTGCTTTATTTCTTCTATCTTATTTTAAATGTTCGGCTAAATTTTCAATTTTCGGAATACTATGATTGCCCCATTTACCTTTTACTACTCCATTTTGTAACAAAATCACACATGGATTTGTTCGTGCCATTGTCTTTAATACGGTTGCATCGGCTGAGAAGTAAGGTGTTGAAATGCCATTTGTTTCGCTAAACTTCTGATAATCAGTTTGAATTACTGATGTCAAAATCATGGGAGTAATTCCTTTTGTCTCGGCAGCTTTTATCAAAGATTTCAGTTCTGATACTTGTTCGGTATTCGTGTTTTTTACGTCTTTGAAAATAATCAACAGTTTATTGCCAGCGAAAGTCGAATCCGTATAATTGTTTCCTTGTTGGTCCGCAATTGAATAATCGGTAATTTTTGGCTTCAATTTGTCCTCATTCAACGTCACCATTGATACGTATTTATAAGTAAGCGTATCCATCAAAAACTCTTTTGCTACAATTTTTTCGTTGGTTTTCTTGTTCAAAAACGTAAATTCCATGATAGGTTTTACGCCCGTTGGTTTCATTTGCTCAGGAATACTTTTTCCGATGGCGTAAGGCAAGAAATCAATCGGAGGAAGGTAGCGAATGGCATAAATACCAATTCCGAACGAAATCACGGTTACGATGGACATCACTACGTTTTGATTCGAGTTAGTGTATTTATTTCTGAAAACAAATATGAACAAAATCAATACAGTCAAGAAAATGTCTTTGTTGAACGATGTCCAAGGCTTGAGTTTTAGGAAATCTCCGAAACATCCGCAGTCGGTCACTTTATTGAAATAGGCCGAATAGAAAGTCAGAAAAGTAAAGAAAACAATGATAATTAGCAACAACCACGAAGTGATTTTCATGCGGTAGGATAGGAGTGTGGCCACACCTAAAATAACTTCTAAAGCACAGAAAATCAAAGATAATGCCAATGAATTATGGGCAAAAAACATAAATAAACCTTGCAAAGAAGGTAAATCTTGTGCAAAAACCTCGAAATATTCTTCGAGCTTAATACCCGTTCCTACAGGGTCAACGACTTTGACGAAGCCTGAGAAAGTAAATATTACACCAACAATAATGCGGGCAATCTGTGAAAATAGTTTCATGAAATATAATGAGTGGTTTAAGGTCTGACGGTACGTCTGACCGTTTTTATTTTTTCTAAAATAATTTCAAAATGGCTTAGAAGATGTTAACTGTTTGTTAAAGGTCAGACCTTCGGTACAGACCTTTTTACTGCTGCCCTTGTGCTTGACCGAGTTTTATCATACAAAAAACAGCGTAATTAATAATATCTTGATAACCCGCTTTGATACCTTCCGAAACCAGCGTTTTGCCTTGATTATCTTCAATTTGCTTGATTCTGAATAATTTCATCAAAATAATATCAGTCATCGAACTCACACGCATATCACGCCAAGCCTCGCCGTAATCGTGGTTTTTATTGAAAAGTAACTCCATTACTTCTGCCACTTGTTTATTATACATGGCTTGTAATCGCTCAAACGGAATTTCGAGTTCGGTACTATTCACCAAGTCTGCTTGGATGAGAGCCATTACGCAATAATTGATAATGCCGATAAATTCGGGTACTTCACCTTCATCGACACGGCTAAATCCATTATCTTGAATTGTACGGATGCGTTGGGCTTTGATAAAAATTTGGTCGGTGATGCTCGGTAAGCGTAAAATACGCCAAGAAGTGCCATAATCTTTGTTTTTCTTCTCAAAAAGGTCTTGACAAATTTTTATGACTTGGCGGTATTCGATTTCTGTTTGGTTCATTTTCTATGTAATTGCCAGTTGTTTTTGGGTGCGGTATTCAATTTAGAAAAAGTAATGATTTATAAAAAAAAAT
>JAIYBU010000141.1 GCA_027488335.1 Cytophagaceae bacterium | reverse complement strand
CTTTCATTGTAGCAATGGCCGCTATCAAGTTTTTTATTAGTTATTTACAAAAATACGGTTTTAAAGTTTTTGGTTACTACCGAATTGCTATTGGCTTGATTATTTTAGGACTTTTGGCCGCTGGCTATGATTTAAAAGTAATATGACAGACGAAAGAAATGAAGTAATTCTGATTGATAAACCTTTAAAATGGACATCGTTTGATGTAGTGAATAAGGTTCGTTGGGCAGGAAAATATAAAAAAGTTGGTCACGCAGGTACACTCGACCCACTGGCAACTGGTCTATTGATTCTTTGTACTGGAAAAATGACTAAGCAAATTGACACTTTTCAGGCACAAGAAAAAGAATATACAGGCACATTAGTGTTAGGTAAAACAACACCTTCGGTAGATTTAGAAACCGAATTTGATGCCGAATACCCAACCAATCATATTACACAAGAAGCTATTAGTAACGTAGTTAGTCAGCTTTCTGGTGTAATTGAGCAAATACCTCCTGCCCATTCTGCAATAAAAATAAATGGAAAAAGAGCGTATGAATCGGCTCGAAAAGGTGAAGAGATTGTCATAAAATCTCGACAAGTAGAAATAAAAGAGTTTGAGATTGATACGACCAATTTTCCAGAAATTTCCTTCCGAATTGTTTGCTCGAAAGGAACATATATCAGAAGTTTGGTAAGAGATTTTGGAAAATTACTTGATTCGGGAGCATACATGAGTTCGTTGCGAAGAACTCGAATCGGAGAATTTAAGATTGAAAACTCTCTTACGATTGAACAGTTCTTGGAAACTGTACCCGAAAGACTTAGCAAACTTGAAAATTTGAATAATCAACAGTGAAAGTATATTATAATTTAGCAGACTTTAAAGCACTAAAAAATGCCGTGGTTACAAGCGGTACTTTTGATGGTGTGCATTTGGGTCATCAGAAAATTCTTCAAATTTTAAGAGAAACTGCCAAGAAAACTGGTGGAGAATCAGTTGTACTTACTTTTTGGCCGCATCCGAGAGTAGTGGTATCGAAAGATAGTCAAGATTTAAAACTTCTATCGACGATTGATGAAAAAATAGAACTACTCGAAAACCAAGGAGTTGACCATCTTTTGGTGATTCCGTTTACTCGTGAATTTTCGGAACTAAGTTCGGAAGAGTATGTAAAAGATATTCTTTTGAAGCAAATAGGTACAAAAAAATTAGTAATTGGCTACGACCACCGATTTGGACGAAACCGTGAAGGTGGTTTTGACTATTTGCGAGCAAATTCAGCGTTATTCGGCATTGAAATCGAAGAAATCCCTCGTCAAGAAATCGAAAAATTGACGATTAGTTCAACTAAAATTCGTCAATCTTTATTGAGTGGTGAAGTTAACTCTGCCAATGAATTGTTAGGTAGAAAATACAGCTTTACTGGAATAGTAGTGAAAGGTCGACAGCTCGGCCGAACGATAGGTTTTCCAACAGCAAATGTACAGGTTTCTCAGTTTTATAAACTCATTCCTACCAATGGCGTCTATGCGGTCAGAACTTTCTTTCGTAATCAATGGCATAATGGCATGATGAATATTGGTACTCGCCCAACCGTTGATGGAATTGGACGCACACAAGAAGTGAATATTTTTGATTTTGATGATGATATTTATGGCGAGACCGTAACTGTCGAGATTATCGATTATATAAGACCAGAGCAGAAATTTAACGGTTTAGATGAGCTAAAAGCACAAATTTTAGCTGATAAAGCAAAATCGAATGCGATTTTAAGTCTTCAATAAATTATACTTTTCAAGAAATTATATTCATGACACTTTTCATAGAAATCATCGGCTGGATTGGTTCTATACTCATTGTAGGTTCATACTTTTTGAATATACAAGGTAAACTCGATTCGAAAGATAATAGATATATTTGGGCAAATTTATTGGGCGGAATCTGCTTTATTATTAATACTTATGCTCACCATGCCTACCCTTCGGTTGCGGTCAATATTGTATGGGTAATTATTGCTCTCTTCGCTATTTTCAGAAAGAAATAAAACAAAAAAGCCACCTAAAAGGTGGTTTTTTGCCAAACTGCTTTGTACTTATTTTCCATGAAAAAATCTTAAAAAGATTTTCAAAGTCAATGTCAGCTTACGATTAAATCTTATAAATTATAATGCAATGATTGTACCAGCAGCAGACAAAAATTATTGTGAGGTAACAAAGTAGAAAACTTTTTTTAGAATTGTACTAAAACAAGAAAGATGAGCATTGACCCATCTTTCTACAATAATTATACCAAAAAATATCCTAAGCGTTTCTAACATAGCTCCCCAACCACTTAATGGCGTTTTTATATTTCTTAAACACCTTTTCTACATTCGCATCCTGAAAGAAACCTTCTAATTCGATAAAGAACCAAAAGTTAAAATCTTCGTCTCCTTTATACGGTCGGCTTTCTATTTTGGTTAAATTAATTCCAGCTTTCTTGAAATCTTGCAAGAACTCAGCTAAAATACCAGGTTTATCGGTATCTGGAAGGCGAGCGATAATTGTTGTTTTATCGTTTTCGCTTTTAGCATTAATAAAATCCTTCGCCAAAATAAAGAAGCGTGTACGATTCTGGCTATTATCTTCGATATTGTTGAACAAAATCGGCAAACTGAACAGTTTTGCAGCAATTTCAGAGCATATTGCCGCACTTTCAGGGTCTTCCGCAGCCAATTTTGCCGCTTTTGAGGTTGATTCAACCTGAATTTCTTCGGGGTGAGTTTGTTCGAAATATTTATTCAAAAAGCCTCTACACTGACGAAAAGCAATATCTTTTGAGTAAATACGCTTGATTTTGGATGGATTTTCGGCTTCAGTTGCTAAAGCAAAATGCACAGGAATTTTAAGTTCAGCAGCAATATTTACGTTCATCGCATTGAGTAAATCGACGGTTTCGTAAACAATACCCTCTTGGTTGTTTTCAATAGGAATAACTCCAAACTTGGCTCTACCCGTATCGACTGCTTCAAAGACCGATTTAATGGTCGGCAAAGTCATATATTCGCTAATAGCACCAAAACGGCTCTCAGCAGCTTGATGCGTGAAACTGCCTTCGGGACCAAGAAAAGCAACTCTTTCGGGCAATTCGATGTTTCGAGCAGCCGCAAAAATCTCCAAATAAATAGCTTCAATAGCTTCTTTATTGAGCGGACCAGCGTTTTGAGCATTCATCCTATCCAAAATTTGCTTTTCACGCTCTGGTCGATAGATAATTGCTTTAGTTGAACGCTTTATTTCGCCAACTTTATGTACGAGTTTCATACGTTGATTGAGCAGCACGAGCAATTGGTCGTCAATGGTGTCAATATCTTTTCTTACTTCGTCGAGAGTCACTTTAATAAGAGGTTGGTTTGATTGTGAATAAATTTCTTTGATTTTGGCCTTTAATTTTCTCAAATTAACAAATAGCAAAAATTGACTTTGCGTCTTTTAGCCGATAGTAAAAACCTTTATTGTTTTTCGTTGTAATATTTGTGTTTGCTTAATTTAATGTACATATATACAACATATCATATTATTGCATGAGTTGTTATGTTTTTGTCAAAAAAATCTTGATTTTGGCTTCCCTCAACCACCGAGGAGCATTATTGGAGTCGAAATACTATGCTTTTATTTCCAAAATCTCAGCCAAAACCTCATCAATTACATCTTTATCTACACGTAGATTTTCGATAATAAATTTCTGACGCTCAGGAGTATTTTTACCCATATAATAACTTAATATCTTCGGAATTGAAGATTCTTTTTCGAGAATTACAGGTTCAAGACGAATATTTTCACCTATAAAATTCTCAAATTCATTCGGCGAGATTTCTCCTAAACCTTTAAAACGAGTAATTTCTGGTTTGGGAGATAATTTTGAAATAGCCTTTTGGCGTTCTTCATCCGAATAACAATAAATCGTTTCCTTTTTATTTCTTACCCTAAATAACGGTGTTTCGAGAATATATAAATGCCCTTCACGCACTAAATCTGGGAAAAACTGTAAGAAGAACGTAAGTAAAAGCAAGCGAATGTGCATACCGTCAACGTCGGCATCTGTCGCAATAATGATTTTATTGTAACGTAAATCTTCTAAACCATTTTCAATATTAAGAGCGTGTTGAAGTAAATTAAACTCTTCGTTTTCATAAACGATTTTCTTGGTAAGGCCAAAACTATTCAAGGGTTTACCTCGTAAACTAAATACAGCTTGTAATTCAGGGTTACGAGCCTTCGTAATCGAGCCACTGGCAGAGTCTCCTTCTGTAATAAACATCACTGTTTCAAAACGCTTCTCATTTTTCTCATCATCTAAGTGGAAGCGGCAATCTCTCAGTTTTTTATTGTGTAAATTGGCCTTTTTTTTTTTTTTTTTGGCCAATTTTCTTACTCCTGCCAATTCTTTTCGTTCACGCTCCGACTGTTCAATTCTTTTCTTGATGGCTTCCTTAACTGCCAAATTCATGTGCAGATAATTATCAAGTTTTTCTTTTAAGAAATCACTAATAAAAGTTCTGACAGTTGGAGAATTTGGTTCAGGCGAAATTGTTGCCGAACCAAGTTTTGTTTTGGTTTGTGATTCAAACACAGGCTCTTGCACACGAATCGAAATTGCACCAATAACCGATTGGCGAATATCTTCTGGAGCGTAATCTTTACCAAAATGTTCTCGGATTGTACGCACCAAAGCTTCTTTAAAACCAGAAAGGTGCGTTCCTCCCTGCGTAGTATTTTGACCATTCACAAATGAATAATATTCTTCACCATATTGATTTCCATGTGAAAGAGCTACCTCAATGTCTTCTCCTTTTAAATGAATAATCGGATAGCGTAGTGAATCCTCATCGGTTTTTCTTCTCAATAAATCTAAAAGGCCATTCTGAGAAATGTATTTTTGTTTGTTGAAAACGATAGTCATTCCAGCATTGAGATAACAATAATTCCAAATCATTGCTTCAACAAACTGCGGGATGTAGTGATAATTTTTAAAAACCGAATTATCTGGCTCAAAAATAACGTGTGTACCATTTTTTTGGTCAGAATCCATCATTTCAGATTCCTTAATTAACTCACCTTTATTGAATTCAGCCCATTTAGATTTACCTTCACGAAATGCTTGTACTTTAAAATAAGTAGAAAGAGCATTGACGGCCTTTGTACCCACTCCATTCAAACCAACGGCCTTCTGAAATGCCTTGCTATCATATTTCGCACCTGTGTTAATTTTTGATACTACATCAACCACCTTACCAAGTGGAATCCCACGACCATAATCACGTACTTCTACCCTACCTTCGTCGAGTTTAATTTCGATTGATTTTCCATAACCCATTGCATATTCGTCTATGCAATTATCCATCACTTCTTTAAGCAAAACATAAATTCCATCATCCGCCGCAGAGCCATCGCCCAATTTTCCGATATACATACCAGGGCGTAAACGGATGTGTTCTTTCCAGTCAAGTGAGCGGATGCTATCTTCGTTATACGTTGCTTCTTTAATCTCAGCCATTTTTTCTTAGAATATTTTGTAGTTTGGGGTTTTATCACTTACTTTGTTTTTCAAAGTTCTTTCTAACACATACTTAATATGAAACAGCAACAAAATAAAAAATCTTGTGTTACTTTGCATAACTTTTCTGTTTGGCAAAAGAACAAAAGAGAATGTAATTTGACAAATAACGTTATTGATATGAAATTAAGCAAGATTAGTTTTTCACAATTTTTTTTCAAATTTACGCTTTTTATACTGATTTTCAGCAAATCATTTGGACAAAATCCTGTTGCTACTCCTACTGGCCCTATTGCCATTCCGACAAATATTCCAACAAATATCCCGACAGGTGTGCCAACAAACAATGGTAATGCGAATCAAGGAGCTGCCAATATGCCGCTTCCAGCAAAAAATAGGGTTTTAAATAATAATGACCCTAATGCTGCAAGAAACGTGCAGGCAGCCCCAAACGACCAAAGAGCTATTAACAAAGAAGATTCATTAAGAATTATTCGTGAAGAAGAAGCGAATCAAGATGCTGCAAAGGCTACCGTCAGAAGAAGAATCTTTGGTTATAACCTCTTTAATACAGTAAAATTTGACCCAACCCCTGCCATAAATATTGCAACTCCGAGCAATTATGTATTAGGAGCAAACGACCAATTAATTATTGATATTTATGGGTATTCACAGACGATGTTTAAACCCATTATTTCGGCAGATGGCTATATAAACTTAGAAAAAGTTGGTTTAATTTATTTGGCAGGTTCAACAATTGAGCAAGCTAAAGAAAAAATAAAAAGTCGCTTATCGAAAATATACATTGGTTTAAATCCTTTTTCAGGTTTTCCTGCGAATACATTCTTGAATGTTTCACTCGGAAACATTAGAAGCATAAAAGTAACAGTTACTGGCGAAGTTATTGCCCCAGGAACCTACACGCTTTCGTCGCTTTCTTCGGTTCAAAATGCCTTGTATGCGTGTGGTGGCCCAAATAATGTTGGTACCTACCGTAAAATTAACGTCATCAGAAATAACAGAATCGTATCAACATTTGATATTTATGAGTTATTGATGAATGGATTTACTAAAAACAATATCATTTTACAAGACCAAGATATTATTCAAGTATTACCGTATATATCAAGAGTTGCGGTAAAAGGAAATACAAAAAGAGAGGGCTTATTTGAACTTCTCGAAGACGAAAGACTAAACAAAGTGATAGAATTTGCGGGCGGATTTGCTCCTTATGCTTATCGTCATCGTTTAAAAGTGTACCGTAATACAACCCGTGAAAGAAAACTTTTGGATGTAATGGAAGCTGATTTTGCCACATTTAAAATGCAAACGGGTGACTCGGTTGTCATTGAACGAGTATTGGAACGCTTTGAAAATATGGTAGCCATCAATGGAGCTATTTTCCGTCCAGGTGAATATTCACTGGAAACAAGTCCAACACTTACGCAACTCATTAAATCGGCGGAAGGATTAAAAGGAGAAGCTTTAACTGGAAGAATTACCATTGTTCGTACGCGTGAAGATATGATTGTTGAGAATATATCGGTTAACTATGACGACATTATCAAAGGAAAAACATCTGATGTAGTCTTAAAACGTGAAGATGTCATTACGATTCCTTCAATATTTGATTTAACTGAGCCAGCTTATGTCCGAATCCAAGGTGCAGTTAATAATCCTGCGGGAGTTGATGGTATAGAAATTCCATTTTTAAGAAATATGACTATTGAAGATGTTTTGGTCAAAGTGGGTGGTTTGTCAGAGTCTGCTTCCTTATCAAGAGTTGAAGTGGTGCGTCGTAAACGAAACGTTGACCCAACGGCAACAAATGCCCAAATTTCGGATACATATACTTTTAGTGTAAATTCTGACCTAAAAGTAGTTGACCAAACAGGTAATAAATTTGTGTTGTATCCTTTCGATGAAATCTTTGTTCGTCGCTCACCCAACTACATTGAACAAACTTTTGCCGAAATCCAAGGAGAAGTCATATTCCCTGCTACTTATGGTATAAAAAGCAAAACTGAAAAGATTTCCGATTTAATTGAGCGTGCAGGTGGTTTAAGTCCACAAGCTTACTTAGAAGGAGCAACATTGGTAAGACAAATTCAGTTGAGCGAAATTGAGCTCACACAACGCAGAAAAGCAATCAATGAAATCACGAATAGTATTAGAGGCAATCAAGCGGTTGAGGTAGAAGATGTAAATGCTACCACAGTATCATCAATTGGAATTAATCTGACAAAAATCATGCAAAATCCAGGTTCGATTGAAGACATGATTTTGCAAGATGGAGATATTATCAGAATCCCCAAAAGACTCGAAACTGTCCGTGTTCAAGGCGAGGTTCTTTACCCAACTACGGTTAAATTTTTAGATAATAAAAGTTTCATTAACTATATTTCAAATGCAGGTGGATTCACTAAAAAATCTTTGAAAAGTAAATCATATATCTTATATGCAAATGGTTCAGTAGATAGAACTCGAAGAGCTTTGTTCGTAAATATCTACCCAAAAGTTGCCCCTGGTTCGGAGATTATTATTCCACAAAAAACAGTTACAGCTCAACAACAAATTGCTCAAGTACAAGGTTTATTTGCAACAATTGCAGGCACAATGACCGCATTTTTGAGTGTTTTAGCTATATTTCAATTATCTAAATAATTGAATCTTGTTGTAATTTAAAATTCAAAAAAGTAACATGGCAGACTATCAAACCATACAAGAGGAGCAAATAAACACCAAGGATTTAATCAAGAAAGTAATCGGTGTTTTCAAACTCATTGGCAACGAATGGAGATTACTCTTAATCAGTATTGCTCTCGGAACACTTGTAAGTATTCTTCTTGACGTAAAGGAATTAAAAGATACAGATTATACAGGTGAAATTCAGTTTAATTTAGAATCTGGTGGAGGCCAACAAATGGCATTGGGTGGCTTAGGTGGCCTTGCAGGTGCTTTTGGCATGGGTGTCGGAACAGCCTCGAATGATTTGTTTAGTGGTGGAAACTTCGGTTTATTAATTTCATCAAAAACACTTTACGAAAAAGCCTTGATGCAAGAAGTTTTAATTGGTGGAAAAAAAACACTTTTTATAAATTTATATAAAGATAGTAGTGATATTGCAAAAAAAGAATGGGGAGGAGATTTACTTCATGAACCAAATTTCAAGGCAATTAAGTACCGTTTTCAGCCAAAATCAGTTAATGATTTTAATAAGGAAGAAAATATTATGTTGGCAACCATTTATGAAAAACTTGAAGCTCAAACGACACTTCAACCACTTGATAAAATGGGTTCAATTATGGTTTTGTCAGCCACAACCAATAGCGAATACTTAACCAAAGTTTGGTTGGAAACACTCCTAAAAACACTTAAGGAGTTTTATATTGAAGTTAGAACGCAAAAGACACGAGATATTTATGACGTTCAGGTTAAACGTCTGAGAGAATTAGAAGGTAAACTCAGTTCAACTGACCGCCAATTGGCCAATACACAATTTCAGAATCAGAATGCCGTTGACCCAACCGCACCTATGAAAACCTTGCAATTGAACCGTAGTAATAATTATGTTTCGACCCAATATTACCAACAGTTGGCCGCCGTTGAGCAACTAAAAATGCAACTAATCAACATAACACCACTCTTGACGGTTCTGCAACCTGTTCGCCTTCCACTCTTACAACGTACTTATACAGTCGGAGGTAATACCAAAACAGGTGCTTTTGTAGGTTTTTTCTTATGCTTGATTTTTATTATCATGCGAAAATCGTATCAAGAATTGATGAATTGATTTGCAAAAATTTTACACATAAGTTTTGCCTTTTGTTTTGAAGGTCATTGATAAATGGAAAGAGACGAAGTAATTATAAAAGCAGGTAAATCTGCTTTACATTATTGGAGAGAAGTGTGGCGTCAAAAAGAATTATTCTGGATTCTTGGCAAACGTGACGTAATGGTTCGTTACAAACAAACAATTTTGGGGGTAGCTTGGGGCGTAATCAGACCATTAATGACCGCAATAGTTATGGTTTTTGCTTTCGGAAAAATTGCAAAATTGGAGCAAGATTCGACCATCCCATACATGCTTGTCGTAATTCCAGGAGTAATCATCTGGTTGTTTTTTTCACAATCACTTTCTCAGATTAGCAACAGCATTGTAGGCAATGGCAACTTGGTTTCAAAAGTTTACTTTCCAAGAATAATCATACCTTTTAGCTCTCTTTTAGTGGGCCTGCTTGATGCTATGATTGCTTTTGCAATGTTTTTTGTATTTTGCATTTATTATAAATTTCTACCGAGTTGGCACATTTTTTTTGCTCCAATATTCTTATTTTTAGCCTATTTAGGTGCATTTGGTGCAGGTCTTTTAGCCTCTGTTTTGAATGTAAAATATAGAGATATTGCCCAAATTATTCCATTTGTGGTTCAATTCGGTTATTTTATTTCGCCAGTTGCTTACTCAAGCGAAAGAGTTAAAGACGAATGGTGGTATCCTGTCTATAATCTTAACCCCGTGGCTGGTGCAATTGATGGTTTACGTTGGTGTCTGCTGGGAGATTTCGCTGAATTTAATTGGCAAAGTTTTATTCCGATGCTCCTTTTTGTGACAATATCGGTACTATTTTCGATTTGGTTTTTCCGTAAAAACGAAAATTCGTTCGTTGACCATTTATAAAAGTCATGCCTAAAGATTATTTTTCAAAACATGATTTTTATTAGTTTTTCAGAATGCAGTTCATAATAAATTTGTAACAATTATCGCAAAGGTCATCTGCTGAATGGCTATTTTGTAAATAATAAATGAAAGCAATTTCGATAGATAATATTTCAAAAAAGTATATTCTGAGTCATAAAAAGAAGAAATACCAAAATCTGAAAGAAAGCATGTCAGGATTTTTCAGTGAGTTATTTTCTTCAAAAGACGAGGAAGAAACAAAGGAAGTCTTTTGGGCTTTACGCAACGTAAGTTTTGATATTGAACAAGGCGACCGTATCGGAATCGTTGGCTCAAATGGTGCGGGAAAATCTACTTTACTTAAAATTTTAAGTCGAATTACCGAACCAACCAGCGGACAAGTGAAAGTAAACGGCAGAATGGCAAGTTTACTCGAAGTTGGAACAGGCTTTCATCCTGACCTTACAGGGCGTGAAAATATTTTTTTGAATGGTGCGATTTTGGGTATGAAACAGCAAGAAATCAAACGCCAATTCGACGAAATTGTAAGTTTTGCAGGTATCGAAAAATTCTTAGACACACCCGTAAAACGCTACTCATCAGGAATGTACGTACGTTTGGGATTTGCGATTGCGGCTCACCTCGAACCCGAAATTTTAATTGTAGATGAAGTTTTAGCCGTTGGAGATTCTGAATTTCAGAAGAAATGTTTGGGCAAAATGAAAGACGTTTCGAGTAGCGGACGAACAATTTTATTTGTAAGCCATAACGCAACAGCCATTCAAGGACTTTGCAATAAAGCTGCCTTTTTGCAAAAAGGCAGTTTAGTAAAATACGGGGAAGTTGGCGAGGTACTCCATGATTATATGACGAGTATTTCAAAATTCCAACTGCAACAAAACTGGGAAACACCCGACAATGCTCCTGGAAATGACCAAGTAAGAATCAAAAATATTGAAGTAGTGCCTGAGTTTATCAATGGTAGTAAAAATATTGATGTTCGCACACCACTGAAAATAAACATTGAGTTTTGGAATATGCTCGAATCTGCTCATTTGAATTTGAGCATGTTTTTATATAGTATGACTGGCGAATGCGTGTTTAATGTAGGAAGCCAAGCCAAAACATTCTCGAAAGGATTGATTAAAGGAATGCTCGAAATTCCTGCTAATTTCTTGAACGATGGCTCATATTATATTTCGGTCATGATTGTAAAAGATACTGCCGACCCAATTTATTTCATGGAAGATGCCATCAGTTTCGATGTTGCCGACTGGCGAGAAGGAACGAACTGGTACGGAAAATGGCCAGGAGCAGTGCGACCTATCAATATTCCAGTACAAACTTGGAAAGTTGATGGTTTAATATAAAATTCGGAATATCGCCCGAAAGATAATTGATAATTGATAATTGATAACTGAAGCAGTGGCTATAAACGTAACAAAATCTTTTTTACCTCCGATTGAAGAATACCAAGAAATTATCAAAGGTATTTGGGAAAACACATGGCTGACCAATAACGGTCCATTGGTTAGGAAGCTCGAAGGACAATTAAAAGAATATCTAAACGTTGAAAACCTGCTTTTTGTCGGAAATGGAACAATTGCTATTCAAATTGCATTAAAGGCACTAAACCTTACGGGTGAAATTATTACGACTCCGTTCTCTTACTGTGCAACTACAACCTCCATCTTATGGGAAAATCTTCAACCAGTTTTTGTTGATATTGAAGACCAAACTTACAACATCAATGCCGATTTGATTGAAACCGCTATTACCGAAAAAACATCGGCAATTATGGCGACACATGTATATGGTCGCCCATGTGATGTTGAAAAAATTGAAAAAATCGCAAAAAAACACAATTTAAAGGTTATCTACGATGGAGCTCATGGTTTTGGAGCAACTTACAAAGGAAAATCAGTGCTTTCCTATGGAGATATTACGACTTGTAGTTTTCATGCAACCAAAGTTTTTCATAGCATCGAAGGTGGCTGTATTGTGAGCAATGATACAGATTTGAACACAAAACTCGAACTTTATCGAAGTTTTGGACACAAAAATGATGACTATTACATGATGGGCATTAATGGCAAAAATTCAGAGTTTCATGCAGCAATGGGGCTTTGTAACTTGCCAAAAGTAGCCGATATTATAAATAATCGTAGAATTGTTTCCGAAAAATACGATGAATTATTGAATTGGGAGAAAATGAGTCGTCCAACCAATGATATTGATGGTTTTGAGTATAATTATGCTTATTATCCAGTCATTTTAGCATCTGAAGCAAAACTTCTACAAGTGACAGAAGCTCTAAAAAAAGAAGATATTACCCCAAGAAGATATTTTTATCCGTCTCTCAATAAATTACCTTACTTAGAATTTTATAATCCTTGCCCGATTTCGGAAAACATTGCCCAAAGAGCATTATCTTTGCCACTATATTATGATTTGGCATTAGAAGATGTCGAGCGAATTGCGGGTATCATTAACGAAAATCTTTGAGTAACAACTAAATCTAAGTTTCATTTGGTAACAGTTTCTATCATAATTGTCAATTATCGTACACCCGAATTGATTGTTGAGTGTATCAAAACTATCAAGCAATTTACGACCCAAGTAAGCTACGAAATAATTGTAGTTGATAATGCCTCAAAAGGCGATGACGAAGGTTACATTAAATCCTTCTTTCCCGAAACTACTTGGTTTTCGATGAATTATAACTCAGGTTTTGCTCGTGCCAATAATGCTGGAATGCGTATTGCAAAAGGTAAATACCTGCTACTTTTAAATTCTGACACCAAATTATACGAGCCAGTAATTGATATTTGTGCTGCAAAACTTGATGCTCGCCCCGATGCCATAGCAGGTGGAGCTTACCAAGTTTATCCCGATTTAAGTCCTCGAGCATTTTATCATACATTTACTTTTCGTCGTGATTTTTGGATTGTACCTCCAAAATTTCGTAATTTTCTAAATTCTCTTATTAAACAAACCAAATACCAAGACCCAGAGCAGGTAGATTATATTGCGGCAGCTTTTTTGATGGTCAGAAGAGAAGGTTTTGAAAAAACAGGCGGCCTTGATGAAGAATTTTTCTTATATGGAGAAGATACTGAATGGGGCTATCGGCTCGGAAAAATTGGAAAATTATTGGTTTTTAAGGATTGTAATATCATTCATGAAGAATGGGGAAGTAAACCTGAACGCTACAATGAAGCTAAGAATTATACCTATTTTAATCGATTCGACCACCAAATACAATTATCAAATATTGTTTGGATAAGGAAACAATACGGTGTAGTTCATTTTCTGGCTCTTATGCTACATTATTGGTTATGGGTGCCTACATTTTTTTTGATGAAAATTGTTTCTAACATTTTAAAGCTAAAATCACCTTTCAGCGAATTAGAAAACCAAAAAAAATTTGCTAAGATGATTTCAGTCTTTTCCTCATACTTTTGGCAAATATTATTGAGAAGACCAACGTTTTATAAAATCAATAAATGAAGAAAAAAAAAATTCTTTTCATAACTCCAACAGGAGGACGAACTGGTTCAGAAATGATGCTTTGGTATTTACTAAGTCATTTAAAGGGAAAGGTTCAAACGGCATTATATAGTTGTAAAAATGGCGAACTTTTTAGTATGAGTTCGACTGCCGATGAAACCTTTATCAACCGAACTAAAAAAGGATTTATCTATAATATTTATGAAGGAATTTATTTCAAATTCTTTCATAAAACTCCCGAAGAATCTAAATTAATCAAAATTCAGAAAAAGATTAAGGCCGACAAATGGTATCTGAATACCCTTACAATGCCACGATTTGCCAAATTGGCCATAAATTTAAACATTCCTTACTACATACATGTACATGAACTTGTGAGTATTTACGACGAAATTGTTTATGATGATTTTAAGTTTCAACTCGAAAATGCTGAGAAAATAATCTGTTGCTCGTCGATAGTTGAACAAAGAATTCAGCAAATGGGCTACCAAAACACTGTCCTACGTCATGAGTTTATTGACATTGAAAAAATTAAAATTACCCAGAAACCTGAAAATTTAAGAATAAAACTAAATATTCCTACCGATGCTTTTGTTTGGGTGATGTCAGGCTCAATGAATCTTCGTAAAGGATATGATACTATTTGCGATTTATTTGAGTTTTTGCCCTCAACTACATACATCGCCTGGCTCGGAAGTGTCAAACAAACGGGCGTTTTACATTATATTCGCCAAAGGACGAAGCTCCAAAAACTAAATTTCATAGAAATTGGCGAAAAATCAGATGAGTATTACGATTACCTAAATATTGCCGATGGCTTTGTTTTAACTGCTAAAGAAGACCCTTTTCCGCTCGTAATGATGGAAGCGGCTTATCTCGAAAAGCCAATTGTGGGGTATAATTCGGGCGGAATTTCGGAATTTGTGCAAGAAGGAATGGGTAAAAGTATTGATAGTTTTAATCCAAAAGATTTGGCAGAAGCCATGATAGACGTGCAAAACAAAACACTGAGAATTGACAAAGAAAAACTAAAAAATAGAGCCTTGACATTTGATATTCAGAATCAAATTAGTAAATGGGACTCAATTTTTGATTAAAAAATATGGATAGTTATAACGAAATACTGACCGAACTTCAAGAAGCACAAAAGGTACTGAATGATTTTATAAGTTCGGATGAAAATATAAAAAACATTGAAAAAGCGGCCGATTTGATGGCGAATACCATCAAAAATGGCAAAAAAATCATTTCTTGCGGCAATGGTGGTTCGCACTGTGACGCTATGCACTTCGCCGAAGAACTTTCGGGTCGCTATCGTGATAACCGTAAATCTTTAGCGGCAATCGCTATTTCTGACCCAAGCCATATTTCTTGCGTAGGCAATGATTATGGTTTCGACTTTATTTTCTCAAGGTTTATCGAAGGATTGGGTAATGTAGGTGATATACTTTTGGGAATCAGCACCAGCGGAAACTCAAAAAATATCATTAATGCTACTCAAGCTGCTCGTGAAAAAGGCATGAAAGTAGTGATTTTTTCGGGAAAAGACGGTGGAAAACTGGCTGGTTTAGCTGATGTCGAAATCAGAGTGCCACACTTTGGTTATGCCGACCGAATCCAAGAAATTCATATCAAAGTCATTCATATTTTGATAATGCTCATTGAGAAAAAAGTTTTAAACCCAGCCAACCAATGAAGATATTATTTGTAAGTCATGATGCCAATCGAGCAGGAGCTCAACTTTTTTTATTGAACATAATGAAATATTTAAAGCAAAAAGGCGTAGATATGCACCTTTTATTGCTTGGTGGTGGAGTTTTAGAAAACGAATTTGCAGAAATTTGTCCAATTTTTTTTTGGCCAAACTCAAATCTACAGAAAAATGGATTAAAGAACGCCCTCTCAAAATTTGTCAGAAGTCAGAATGAAGTTGATGTAACCCAACAACTTTTGGAGAGCCTCAAAAGCAAAAACTTCGATTATATCTACGCAAATACCATTGCTTCGGCTCATGTTTTACCAAAATTAACAGAGTTTGTCAATGCACCATTACTGGCACATATTCACGAATTAGAGTTTTCTATTCAGCTCTATTCGCAAAAAAACGACCGAGAATTTTTGTTTAAACACGCAAAAAAAATAATCGCTTGCTCAAAGGCTGTTGCCGAAAATATCATTGATAGTCATGGAATCTCTGCTCAAAAAATCGAAGTTATTCATTCATTTGTTGATAATGAAAGTATTCTAAACCGAATTGAAACAGTTAATAACCAAGCAATTAAATCCAAGTATAACCTACCCGAATCTGTTTTTTTGATTGGCGGTTGTGGAAATGCAGAATGGCGTAAAGGAATTGATGTTTTCTTGCAGGTAATCAATCAGATTCTAAACACAAGCAACGAAAACTGTCATTTTGTGTGGATTGGTGTAAAAAAAGAAGGAGATTACTATGAACAAATTTCGTATGATATTGCAAAAATGGGCATTGGTGATAAAATTACTTTTATCGAACAAACACCAGATGCCGTTGAATTGATAAATTGTCTCGATATTTTTACGATAGTGTCAAGAGAAGACCCATTCCCACTCGTAATGCTTGAGGCAGCTTTGGCACAAAAAACAATGATTGGTTTTGATAAAACGGGCGGTTGCAGCGAATTTATTGAAGAAGACGCAGGTATAATTGTTCCGTATTTGAATACTTTTGTGATGGCATCGAGCATTATAAAATTATTTTTGAATCAATCTTATGCCAAACAATTGGGTCAGAAAGCAAAAGACAAAGTTTTAAATAAATATAGTTTTGAAAATTCAGTTTTGAAGATTGAAAGTTTATTGGGGACTTTCTGAGTTTTAAATATATTTTTCTCAAATTCCTTGATTTTTCTGCGAACTGAAATTTCGCTCCACGTTTTATGACACTTGTTTTTACACTTTGTTCGGTCAATTATTTAGCCCAAGCACACACGCTTGGCGATTCTTTGCGTCAGCAAAATCCAGACTTTGAATACATCATCGGCTTGGTTGACAAACTCGAAACTAAAGACATTGATAAGTCCAAACTTCCTAACTATCAATTACTTGAGGTTGATAAAATAAACATTACTGACTTTGCAGGAATGTGCGACCGCTATGATATAACTGAACTAAATACGGCCGTAAAACCATATTATTTCGATTATTTCCTAAAAAATCGACCAGATATTACAAATATTATCTATTTCGACCCTGACATTATTGTTTTCGATAAATTAACACATTTGACCAAAAATTTAGCAGAAAATAATATCATCGTAACGCCACACATGACCACTCCCTACAACGATGATAAATGGCAGCGAGAAGAAGATATCATCAATACTGGTATTTATAACTTTGGTTTTGTGGCAATCAAACGCTCGACCGAAGCACAAAAAATGATAACTTGGTGGTGCGATAAACTCAAAAACGAATGTGTAATCGACCTTTGTAACGGACTTTTTGTTGACCAACACTGGGCCGAATTTTTTCCAGTTTATTTCGATAAAGTATTCATTGATAAGCATTTAGGCAATAATGTAGCGTATTGGAATTTACATGAAAGATTTTGTTCGTTTGTTGAAAATCGTTGGGTAATTAATGGCAATATTCCTTTGCAGTTTTTTCATTATAGCGGTTATCTGATTGCGAAACCCAACGATGTTTCAAAATATCAAGATAGAATCAATTTTGAAGAGCGTGCCGATATTGTGCCACTTTTTGAACTTTATCGAAACCAACTTTTGTCCAATAACGAACTTTACTGGAAAAACTTTAAGTGTGATTATATTAAGCCCAAGAAAGTTGAGCGTTTGGTGCGGGTAAGAAAATACGCCAAAATGCCTCTTGAAAAATTAGCTTCACTGATTGAAAAACTATGAAAATTGCAATTTGGCATAATCTTCCGAGCGGTGGAGGAAGCAGAGCATTAAATTATCATTTGAATGGACTTCACGAGAGAGGACATTACATTGAAATTTGGAGCAATTCGCCCGATGCCGATGGTTTTATGCAAATTCCTGCTGATGTAAAGGTTCATAAAATCACGTATAATCGTACCAAAGACACCTCATTAAAAGATAAATTTAAGTCATTTTTCTTTGAAAAAGACCAAAATATGCTCGAAATGGAAGCTCATTGTGAAAAATGTGCGAACGAGATAAACGCAGGTGGTTTTGATATACTTTTTGCCAATAGTTGCTTTTTTTATGCCGTTCCGTCTATTGGAAAATTCGTAAAGATTCCCAAAGTTTTGTATTTGGGTGAACCTTTCAGATTTTTTTATGAATCACTTCCTCGAATTGTCTGGGAAGCTCCGCAAGGTGCGGCTGGTAAAACTTTTCGTAGAAGTTACTGGCTGCCATTTTTAGAAGATTTGTGGGCCGAACGACGCAATCGAGTGCAAATGCGTGAAGAACGACGCAATTATGAAGCCTTCGACAAAGTACTTGTAAATTCGATTTATTCAGCCGAAAGTTGTTTAAAAGCTTACGGTTCGCCAGCCGAAGTTTGTTATTTGGGCATTGATACAGAAATGTTTAAAGCTAATCTACATTCAAAATCTGATTATGTGATTGGCTTGGGCAATTTCTACATCAATAAAAATCCACGTTTAGCTGTTGAAGCAATGGCTCAAATAATAAATAAAAATATAAAGTTGATTTGGGTAGCAAATATGGTCAACCAAAATTATGCCGAGGAAATGCAGACACTCGCCAAACAAATGGGTGTTGATTTTGAAATAAAAACAATGGTTTCGGATGCCGAACTTGTAGATTTACTTTCAAATGCTCTTTGTATGATTTATACTTCGCAGCTCGAACCATTTGGTTTTGCTCCGCTCGAAGCCAATGCCTGTGGAACGCCAGTGATTGCTCTGCAAGAAGGTGGTGTAAAAGAGACTATCATTCCAAACAAAAATGGTTTTTTAAGCGATAGAAACCCAAAGAATCTCGCAAAACATTTGGATAAACTAAGCGAAAACTCAGATTTAAGAAAAGAAATGGGTATTTTTGCAGCCGAATATGTTCGCACCGAATGGACTTTACAAAAGTGTACAGATAATATCGAAAACGCCCTAAAAAGTGTTTTATAAGCGAATGTTAGCGAGTTTCGGAACCCATACTGGAACAAGCTATACTACAAATAATTTAATAAACTAATTTCAAAAATAGTAAAATTGGCATCATCTCCAATCATATTTACAGTTTGTTCAATCAATCAACTGGCCAGTGCGATAGTTTTGGGCGATTCAGTTAAAACGCATAATCCTGACTATAATTTTCAAATTGGTTTGGTCGATGATGAATCGAATATTCCGATTTTCATTCAATCGCCCTACCCTATTATTGGAGTTAATAAACTGGCTATCAAAGGTTTCAATAAAATGTCGACATGCTATACATATCAAGAGATTGTGGCAGACTGCAAACCTTTTTTTGCTGAATATTTTCTTCAACAAACCCCCAAATTAATTTTTATTGATTGTACTTCAGTTATTTTTCAGTCAATTTCGTTTATTTCTGATATTCTCGACCAATCGAATATTATTCTTACTCCGCAATTACTTTTTGCAAATAAACACCCCGACGAAAAACAAGTT
>JAIYBU010000233.1 GCA_027488335.1 Cytophagaceae bacterium | reverse complement strand
CTTCCGATCTGTATTGAATAAAAAATTGCTTAAAAGAACGCCAATCGCAAAGAAGAAAACGGCTGAGTATGGACTTAACTTTCCTGCTTCGGGAGCATTGAAATCAGGAAACATTGAGGCAGCAACGTATTTGTAAAAATAACCCATCAAGATACCTGCTACAACCGATAAAACTAAGCCTTTGGTCGAAACGCTACCTTGTCCGCTTTGCATTTTTCGGTAGGCATTAGCATTTAGCAAAATTGCTAAAACAATTAAAGCCATTCCGCCGAAAAGTAGGGCTTTATCGCCCACTGGATTATCTAAGTAATTGACTACCACACCAATAACCAAAGCCAAGCCTATACCCACTGGAAATGCTACCGACATTCCAGCAATAGTGATGGCTGCAACGAGTAAAATATTTGCTGCATTAAATACAACGCCACCAATAATGGCTGACTGAATGCTTTGACTATCAGCCTGTTGTATATCTATTACGAAACTTCGACCTCCATCTCCGATACTTCCAAAAGTAAAAGCAAAAATGACAGACATTAATAAAATACCAAGTACATAGTCCCAATAAAAGGATTCAAAACGCCAGTCTTTTGAGGTTAGTTTTTGGGTATTTGCCCACGAACCCCAGCAGAGCATCGTGACCAATGTAAAAATAACAGCGAGGGTATAATTTTGAATGATGAACATAGTTTTATTGAGTTTAGGTTAGAGAAATTATTTTTATGCGTGCTTCACTTTTATTGGCTTCGGCTGGAACGCCAGCCGCTTCGCTCAGCCACCAAAGTCGGACCAGTTGCTGAGCGAAGTTGAATTGGTAGCTGAGCGTAGCCGAAGCTATTTCTTCTTATAAGGCCCGAAAGTACCGATGGTCATTTTTTGTTGGGGTTTGCTCGAATACCATACTAATTCCGATAAATAGCAAATTACTTCGGGGTCGGGGTGGAGTATTTTTAATTTTACTTTATGAGGTGCATCGCTTAATTGATATTTCCAGCAAATTTCGTGGCGACGAGTAGTGAATTTTACAGGAAGTTTAGCTGTTTCGTGTAATTTTCCATCAACATATACTTCAATTTGAGCAAACTTATCACTTTTTGAGTCCCACGAACTGCCTTCTTTGGGTTTGGCTTCTCCTTTCACCACAAAGCCATTTCCTTCAAAATCTAATTCTATTTCATTCTCTAAATTTTTGCCTATCCATTTTTTATCGAGTGGGTGGTGGCCTTCAAAACTTTCTTCAAATCTAACGGTGGTGGGTAGTTGGCTTTTAATCGTAACCATATCGCCCGAAACCTTGCCACCATTGCGTTCGATATTTTGAAGAGCATGTTTTGTTCCAATTTCATAAACATCATTAAGTGAGGTTGAAGTGTATTTAAAATCCATATCTTCGATTTCCTTCAAGCCTAATTTCCAATATTCGGGAATGGCTTTGTAACCCAACATCGCTCCTAAAATTCCACCTGCCGAAGAAGGATTACAGTCTGCATCTTGGCCGCAGCGAGTCGTGATTTCCATCGTTTGGGTAAAATCGCCTTTGCCATAAAGCAAGCCCAAAACAACATAAGCTGAGTTGATGGTCGCATCAATGTTGAAAGGTGCAAAAACGCCGTCTGGACAACCAATATCGTTTGTCCATTTTTGTTGGAGTTCAAACCAAGTTTTCTTCCAATTATCAGGATACATTTTGTGCCACTTGATTACGTCTGTGATACATTCATAATATTTTGATTGCTTCGGAATTGTTTTGAGGGCTTCATTGACTACATAATTTATGTCAGTTGAAGTCAAAGCCAACGAATACATCGCTCCAACATAAACACCACCGTACCAGCCATCGCCGTAGTTCATGATATGTCCAATTTTATCAGAAATCTTCGAGGCTGTGTTGGGCATTCCAGGCGACATCAGTCCCGAAAAATCCGCTTCTATCTGATAATCAATGCAATCGGCATGAGGATTATTGAGCCAATGCCCCGAAGCTGGTGGCATCATGCCTTGTAAAATATTATAACGAGCCGCTTGATTGGCGTGCCAAAGCATATAACCCGCATTGGCAAATGCCTTGGCATGAGATTCTACGGGAGCATCGAGTCCTTCTCGCTCGAAAACCTCCACGAATGTCAAATCCATGTAAAGGTCATCATAAACGCCTGGGTTATTGCTCATGGTTTTGTGCAGTAAGCCATCATACCAAGGAATTTTCTGATAGTCGTTAATCATAGTCCCGTTGAATTTGAATTCTACGGGAGCTCCGAATGTAACGCCGATGGTTTGTCCTGCCCAACCACCCATAATTTTGTCTTTGAGTTTTTCTTTGCTCATAGTAATCATTTTTTGAGCATACGTAAGGGTAGATAATAGGAAGAAAATAAGGAGTAAAAATTTGTTTTTCATGTTAAGGTTGAGTTTTTGTAAGTTTTTTTATTGTCGTGTAAAACAAAGTTAATGTACAAAAATAAATTGTTAAAATACTAAATTTGTCACAAATTTTGAGGGTTTCAGCACATTGTTTTATTCTTCCCTCTTGGATAGCTTAGTTTTGGACAAGAAATTATAGTAAAACTCAAATCACAAATATTTACTCAAAACCAATGAAGAAGCGATTACTATCCATAGTTCTTTTTATTATCTATTGTGCAATCCTAATCAAGGTAATGGTTTTTAAAGATATGCCAACCATTAGAATAGGACAATTAATGTTGAATTTCTCAGGAACAAATGCAGGTAATGGACCAAATTTTGTACCTTTCAAGACTATTTTGCCGTATTTGCTTGGCCATAAAGGATTGATTATTGCGGGCGTTAACCTAATCGGAAACATCGCTTTACTTGTACCAATTGGCTTTCTTGTAACTTGCATTTACCCAAATTTGAAATGGAAAAGCTTGCTTCTTATTGCCATTATCGCTGGTTTTAGTATTGAAATGCCCCAGGTAGTCTTAGGAGTGGGCATATTTGATATTGACGACATCATATTGAATGCACTTGGTGTAATGATTGGCTATTGGACTTTTTTGATTGTTGCTCAGTGGATGCGTTTAAAAAATTACAAAGCCATAATTGCTGCTACAACTCTTATTATTGTGGTCTGTGCCACCGTTTTATATGCCATTTATCCGAAAGAACAGCCTGTAAATTTCAGAAAAAATGCTACCAATGTAAGTTCGGATAATAAAGAGGTTATTATACAAGGCGATGACCCTTGCAATGGTACTGGTGGCACAGGACAAATAATAGAAGTTGGCAATAGTTCAATAAATATTAGAAGAAATGATGGCGTTGTTCAGACTATTAAGTTTACCAATGGTACTACAATTAAAAATTCAATGGGGGCTGTACCTAAATCTGATTTGAAGATTGGAAATAGAGTAACACTCGTGATTGATGAGACCGAAACTGCATCACTTATTTTGGTTTGTAACTCAAGATAGTTTTCGTTGTTGTTTTTTTGCACGATGTTTGAAGTTTTACTTATAATATCAAGGAGATGTAAAAAAAAACTCTGCGAAGGTATTCTTCGCAGAGTCAATTACTATAAAACTGACTGTACATTATCGAATTAATGTAAGTCATAAAATTAGTACCAAATCCTTTACATTTTATCAAGATTGATTGGATTCGGAACAATATTTTTTACAGGTTTAATACTTTGTAAATATGTGAAAATTGAATGAATTTCATCGTTAGTAAGAGTCTGGTAATTTACCCAAGGCATAGGTGGCAACAAAGTTCTGCTACCGTCAATCCCTTTATACTTACCTTGTGTAAGAGCTTTTTTAAATTGCTCCTCAGTCCAATTGCCAATACCAGTGTCATCAGGCGTAAGATTACCTGCAAAAGAAATTCCCCAAGGACCTGCACTGGCAGTTAAATCTGGATAAAACATTGGAAAACCTTTCTTTATAAGTTTGCTATCAAACTTCACAATTGGCCTGTCAGAAGGGTAACCCGAGAGCATTTTACCTGGAATAATTTCTAAACCGTTAGGTCCCATTTGTTTTGGTGAATGGCAGTCATTACAACCCATTATCATTACGAGATGCTCACCTTCTTTTACAACATCTTTCGATGTTAACGTATTTGTTTTAACTACGTTGTCAGAGGATTTTGTTTTATCATTTGAACATCTAATAAATGTCAAAATGAGTCCAAGAACGGCTAAAAATGATGTCTGAAAAAATATCTTTTTCATTCTAATTGATTTAAGTAAGAATATTATTTATCAATTACACCAACCGATTTATGATTATTTTTGTTCCTCTGAATTTCCGTTTTTTACGGGATTCTGAGGGATTCGTTTATGTGTTTAGATTAATATTATTTCTGCCTCATCCTACTTCAAAGTTATAACAATTCACTCCGCAAAGGAGCAGACGCTTGAGCCCCCATACGAGTAACTGAAATGGCCGCTGCTTTACAGGCAAAATCAATGGCTTGTTCTAAATTTTTTCCTTCAGAAAGTGCAACCGCCAAAGCACCGTTGAATACATCTCCTGCGGCAGTGGTGTCAACAGCTTGAACGGTAGGAGCAGCAATTAAACGATTGGTGGTTGAATTGTGCAGATATGCTCCCTTTGAACCAAGCGTAATAATGACATTTTTTACACCTTTTTCGTGGAATTTGAGAGCTGCTTGTTCGGCAGTTTTGAGGTCTGTTACTTTTATGCCTGTGAGTAATTCTGCTTCGGTTTCGTTGGGTGTGATGATGTCGAGATACTGGAAAACAGTTTCATCAAGCATTTGTGCGGGAGCAGGATTTAAAATTACTTTTGCTCCAGTTTTATAGCATTTTTTGATGGCAAATTCTACGGTCGGAATCGGAATTTCGAGTTGAAGTAAAACTGTGTCATTGGCCGAAATTTGTTCAATTGCTTTTTCGACTTCAGCTATTTGTAAATTCCCATTTGCACCCGAAGCTACCGCAATGCTGTTTTCTCCTTTGGCATCCACCAAAATCAAAGCCACGCCCGAAGGATTTTCTACATCAGTAAACACAAAATCTGTGTTTATACCTTCTTTTTGAAAGCCTTGAATGGCTTGTTTACCGAAAATGTCATCACCAACTTTACTAACAAAAGTTACCACTGCCCCCAATTTGGCTGCTGCCACTGCCTGATTTGCTCCTTTTCCGCCCGCATTCATCAAAAACGTTCCTCCAAGAATGGTTTCGCCTGCGGCTGGTAATTTTTCGGATTTTACGACCATATCGGTATTTGAACTCCCGATAACAAATATTTTTTGTTTCATCTTCCTAAATTTTGCTTTAAATAAACATCCATTATTCGCTTCAAAAACTCCTCTGTATTGATGCCTACACCAATTTCGGCATTGGGCGTTTTGGTTTTATCTATGCGAGTATAGCCTTTGTCGTCAACTTCAATAAATACTTTCTCGGTTTTAAATAAATCGGGGTAAAGAGCCATTCCAATGGCCACGGCATCGAAAAGGGTAGGAGTGGCTGTATTTGACCAAAGAGTTTTGAGGCCACAAAGGGCATTGGTAAGTGGGCTTTGGCGATAAAGTAATCTTTCTTGCATCATTTTATCCCACTTCACGAATGTGGTTATATCAAGCCCTGCATAGACAATGTTTGCTCCCGAATTGACAAACTTTTTAGAAGCTTCAATATCTACTTTCACATTCCATTCGGGGTTGATGGTTGGGCTACCATTATAGCCAATATAAAACGAACCAAACATCGCAATAATCTTTTTGGCCAGTTTCAATGCTTGTGGGTCTTTTTCAATAATATCTTTCATATTGGTCACTGGCCCAACCGAAAATAAAATCACTTCATTAGGGTATTTGTGTAGTTGTTCGATGATAAAATCGGCCCCTGATTGTTGAATCGGTTTGACTTTACTGAACCCTTTCGACCAATAATATTGGTCGGCATACCAATTTGCACGCTCGTCTATGCTTGAAGTGTTTCGTCCCATAGCAACTGGAATACGCTCTAAACCCGTTTCGTAGAGCATTTTGCAGGCCAGTTCTGCACGGTCGTTGGTGCGTCCGTAGCAGGTTGTTATACCCAGAATTTCAAATTTGTCGGTACTGGCCAACATCAAAGCTACGGCGTAAGCATCGTCAATGTCATCGCCTAAATCGCAATCAAGGATTACTTTTTGTTTTTGTGCTTGTAGGGTCAAGCAAAGTAGAAAAAAGAGGTTGAGTAAGAGTAATTTCTTCATGAGTTATAGGTTGAATTTTGACTTAAATTAAATACAAATTTTTCATTGTTTTGTAATGTTCTGTTGTTGATTTTATTTCTAAAGAGTGTTTTATAAAAACCTTTTTCAAAGAATGCTAAAAGTTTGTTGATAATCGATAATTTTACTCTATGTTTTCATCTTTAACTAACAACAAAAAATGTTTTCACTCTTCAAAAAGGCACTTAGTTTATTGGTTTTCTTTATACCAAGCCTTGCAATTTTTGCTCAAAATAATAAGCCATACGTCGTAATGGTTTCGTTTGATGGTTTTCGCCACGATTACGTAGAAAAATACAATACGCCCAATATCAAAGAGTTTATCAAGCAAGGTGCGGCGGCCGAAATGATGCGTCCGTCGTTTCCGAGTAAGACTTTCCCGAACCATTATACGCTCGTTACGGGGCTTTACCCTGGCAATCATGGCTTGGTTGACAATACATTTTATGATAAAGGTCGAGATACTTTTTACTCGATTCGCCAACGTGCAAAGGTCGAAGACCCATACTACTATGGAGGCTTGCCCCTTTGGCAACTCGTGCAGCAAAATGGCATGAAATCTGCTTCGTATTTTTGGGTAGGCTCAGAAGCTCCGATTGGTGGGCAATTTCCGAGTTATTATCATAGATTTGATGATACCGTACCACCTAAAAATCGAGTACAAGCGGTTTTCGACTGGTTGAGTTTACCAGAATCTGAGCGTCCGCATTTACTAACAATTTATTTTTCTATGGTCGATACGCAAGGCCACGAATATGGACCTAATGGCGAGAAAACCAAAGAGGCAGTGATGCAGGCCGATAGTTTGGTTGGTATGTTGGTAGCAGGTTTGAAAAAGATAAATTTACCAGTAAATGTTATCTTGGTTTCTGACCACGGCATGTACGAAATGCAAAACAAACCTGAGTATTTTATTTACCAAGAAGATATTTTGGCGGGTTTACCAAAAGACGATTTTATTTTTGTGAATAATAGTACACACGCTAATATTTTCGTAAAAAACAAAGCCAAAGAGGACTCTATTTATAATGTAATCAAGGCAAGAGAATCGTATTTTAAAGTCTATAAAAAAGCCGAAATTCCAGCAAAATTACACTTTAATGGGCATCCACGCATTGGTGATTTATTTTTTGTGGTTGACCCTGCATTCAGCATTTATTCCAAAGAATCATTGGCTAAAAAGCCCGAGACTCGTGCCGTTTGGGGAGTACATGGCTTCGACCCCTCAATAACACCCGAAATGGGAGCAATTTTCTACGCCAAAGGTCCAAACATTAAAGCGGGCGTAAAAATCCCTGCTTTTGATAATATCCATGTCTATCCGCTTGTGGCAGCACTTTTGGGTATTACGCCGCCAAAAGTTGATGGCGATAGTAAGGTTTTGGAGGGAATTTTGAAGAAATAGTAGTCGAAAAATAAGGAAATCGTTAGAAAAGGCTTAGAATTTCAAAATTCTAAGCCTTTTCTAATATGAGCTTAACTTGGTTCTAATTTAGGTGTTATAGTTTTGTAATATCATAATAGGAAAAGTTCAGTTTTTAGTTTAGAGTAGCCCAGAAAAGCAGTTGATATTCGACTGCTTTTTTCTTATCTCAACAATTTTTAAATCTCAAAAAATGTTAAATGTAATAATACCTTTGCTGTCTTTGATTGCCTTAGAAGTAATTTTGGGGATTGATAATATCATTTTTATTTCGATTTTGGCCGATAAACTGCCCGAAAATCAACGAAGCAAGTTGCGTTATTGGGGTATTGGGTTGGCAATGGTTATGAGGCTTCTCTTGCTCGGTGTTATCTCGTGGATACTCAAACTTGACCAAACTCTTTTCTCTGTTATGGAGAAAGACATTTCAGGAAAAGGCTTAATTTTGATTGCTGGTGGGCTATTCTTAGTTTATAAAAGTACTAAAGAAATTTATCATAAAACTGAAGCTAACGATACTAAACCATTAAATGAATCTACAAAAAGTAATTTCTCAAAACTCTTATCGGAAGTTATTATTTTAGATTTGGTATTTTCGATTGACTCAATTATTACGGCCGTCGGAATGGTACAGCAGCTTTGGGTGATGTACACCGCTGTTGTTGTTACGGTAGGCATTATGTTGGTAGCTTCAAAGCCAATCAGCGAATTTATTCGACTTCACCCATCCTTTAAGATACTCGCTTTGTGTTTTTTGATGATGATTGGTGTATCTTTATTAGCCGAAGGATTTCATTTTGAAATTCCGAAAGGATATATTTACTTGTCAATGGCATTTGCTTTTTTGGTTGATATTATTCAGATGAAAACCGTCAAGAAAGCATAAAGAAAATACATCAACAAAACTATGATAGAAAATAAGAAAATACTCATCGTAGAAGATGAGGTAAAAGTCGCAACTTTCATAAAAAAAGGATTACAAACTCAAAATTTTGATGCGGAAGTTGCCGAAACTGGGAGCGATGCTAAGCGTTTTTTTGATGATGGTTCGTTTGACCTCATTATATTAGATATTGGTTTGCCAGATATGAGTGGTTTAGAAGTTTGTGAATACGTTCGTCAGAAAAATACCAAAATTCCAATTTTGATGCTTACTGCTTTGGGAAGTGTTGCCGATAAATTATCAGGCTTTGAAGTCGGAACAGATGATTATGTAGTAAAACCATTCGACTTTATGGAACTTTTGGTGAGAGTAAAAGCCTTACTCAAACGTACAAATGAAGTTGAACAACCGTCCGAAAAACTTCAAGAAGCCGATTTAGAGTTGGATTTGAAAGAAAAAGTTGCTCGTCGTCAAGGGCGAGTTGTAGAGTTGACAGCTAAAGAATTTAGTTTGCTCGAATACTTGATGATAAACAGAGGCAGGGTAGTATCAAAAGCTGATATTGCCGAAAAAGTTTGGGATATAAACTTTGATACAGGTACAAATTTTATTGAAGTTTATGTCAATTATTTACGTAATAAAGTGGATAAAGGGTTTTCAAATAAGCTCATTCATACAATTGTAGGTATGGGCTATATGCTAAAAAATAAATGACGATTCGTACACGAATGGCGGTGCTGTTTTTGGGCATCTTTTCTATCTTATTGCTTGTTTTTTCGATGGTAATTTATTTTGAGAGTGAAGTTTACCGCCAAAAAGAATACAAAATCCGATTGCGTCAGGAAGCCCTCACGGCGGCTACTATTATCTTCAATAAAAACGAAATTAGTCCCGATTTACTCAAACTTCTGGATAAAAATAATGTAACGGCACTAAATCAGGAAGAAATCATAATTTATGATATTGATGATAAGGTAATCTACGAAAGCGGCTCTGATACCCCAAACTTAAAGCACGAACTTTTAAACAAGATTAGAAAAGAAAAAGAACTTTTTTGGGAAGAAAATGAGCTTGAAATGTATGGCACAGTTATCAAAAATAACAATAAGCAATACATAGTTTTGGCATCGGCTGTTGATAAATATGGCCTTAGTAAACAACGAAATTTAGCATTAACTTTAGGTTTTTCGGCATTGCTTTTGGTTTGTATTAGTGCCATTACAGGTTGGCTATTTGCTCGGAGAATGCTATTGCCGATTCAGCAAATGATTAATAAAATCGACAGAATCCGTGCTTCACAACTTAGTTTAAGGCTCGATGAAGGCAATAAGGCCGACGAGTTGGAGCAACTCTCGATTCGTTTCAATCAAATGCTCGACCGCCTTGAAAATGCTTTTCAGACTCAACGCTCATTTGTCTCGCACGCTTCGCATGAGCTGCGGACGCCTCTTACAGCCATCACTGGCCAAATTCAAGTATCGCTTTTGGCCAATGATAATCCTGCTGATTTGAAACTCATGATTCAGTCGGTACTGGATGATGTTCAGCAACTGAATAAGTTGACCAATAACCTTTTAGACCTAACAAGTATTGATGCCGACGACACAAAATTCAAATATACGCTTGTGAATATTTTGGAGGTGATTTGGCAAATTCGGACTGAATTACTCAAGAAAAATCCCGATTATAAAATACTTATTAGTTTGGATGAGAATGCCGAATTGACGCCCGAAATAAAAGGTAATGAAGGCTTACTTTATACAGCTTTGATAAATTTGATAGAAAATGGAGCAAAGTTTTCGCCAAACCATACGGTTGAGGTTAAAATTGAGATAGACAACCAAATGCTGAAACTTAGCTTCTATAATGAAGGTTCGGCGATTCCTGTTAACGAATTATCGCAGATTTTCGAGCCTTTCAAACGAGGTTCAAATTCCCGAAATACCAAAGGACATGGTGTCGGACTTTCTCTGACCCGTCGAATTGTACAACTTCATAAAGGCTATATAAAGGTAAAATCTTCTGAAAACGAAGGCACTACTTTTAGGCTTTTCTTACCTAAATAAAATTCTAAGCTACTTCTAATTTTAGATTAATTCCAGCCTAATGTTGGTGTTTTATCTTTGTTGTGTCTTCAGAGGAAGACATTTATACTAAATCTAAAATTAGAAATAAAATGAAAGCGAAAGTTATAGTTTTCATATCAGCAATTGGATTGCTGTTGGGAAGTTGCACAATTGTGCGTCAGGGAGAAGTAGGTGTAAAGCGTTCGTTTGGTAAAATTAAATCCGAGCCATTGATGGAAGGGGCAAGAGGTTTTAATCCATTTACTACAACTATCATAAAATTACCAACTCGAACAATGAATATGGAGGTGCGTTTACCTCTACCATCGAAAGAGGGTCTTACGGTTCAGTCAGATGTGTCAATATTATATCGTTTAGAAGGAAGTTATGCCCCAAAAGTTATTGAAAATTTGGGTAGAAATTACGAACAAGTAGTGATTTTACCAGTTTTTCGTTCGGCAGTAGCAGATATTTCTTCACAATATTATGCTAAGGATATGCACACAGGGCAACGAGCAGGCATCGAAAAATCAATTAAAGATTTAATGATGACACAGTTAAAAGACCGAGGTTTTGTGATTGAAGCAGTTTTATTGAAAAGCATTGTTTTGCCTGCGGGTCTTACCAAAGCCATAGAAGATAAGCTCGAAGCCGAGCAAGATGCCCAGCGAATGCAATTTGTGCTTGATAAAGAGCGTCAGGAAGCAAGACGCCGCACCATTGAAGCCGAAGGTGTGAGAGATGCCCAAAAAATTATTGCCGAAGGATTAACACCTCTGCTAATTCGTTTTAAAGCAATTGAGGCATTTAATAAGTTGTCCACATCACCCAATTCAAAAGTAATTATTACCAATGGCGACCAACCATTGATGCTAAATGCCGATAAATTGGAGTAGAAGCAAAAACGGTGTCTGGTCTGAGTAAAAGACGTTTTGAGGGGTTCGTTTTTTGGCAGAATAAAACCAGACATCTGTTTCTAAATACCCCTTGCACAACAATAGAAATAAATTATTCGAAAAAATATAAATAAAAACTAAAATGAATAATTTCATAAAATATGCGTTCGCTTTTTTAGTTTTCAGTTCAGCCTATGCTCAGAAATCATCAATAGATTCTCCGCATAATTACAAGCGTCCAGTTTTTCAACAACGTAAAGCTTTGGCCGAGACCAACAACGTGATGATATTTAGCCAGCCATCGCATCAAATTCAAAATAATAGTAGTTCGGTGCATAACTACAAGCGTCAAGGACGAGTAGATTTTACATTAGAAGCGGCTTTAGCAGTACAAATGCCTACTAATCCCATAACTTTTAATCCTTTGTTAGCTTCTAATCATTACAAAGCTCATTTTACAGCAACTGAGTTTGGTAAGCAAATAGCGAGCAAAGAAATAAATAATAATCAAACTACGATAAATATTAATAAAAACGAAACTTCGACAGGAGTTAACTAATCACTCTATCATTTCCGAGTGGCCAAAGGTTGCTCGGAAATTTATAAATCCAACCTTTTAAAATCATGACAATGTTTGAATATAGCAAAATGATACTTGAAAAAGTCAGTTTTGAACCTCGAATTTTTAAAAAAGAATTGAGAAAAGCACTGCGTCAATCGACCAAAGAAGAATTTCAACAATTGATGAGCTGGTGTAGAGAGAAATTTGGTAAAAGACGAGATATTTCGCAGATGAGTTTGGGGCAGGAGTGAGTATTAAGCAAGAAGCGTATCTAAACATTATTCAGATGAAAAATAATCGTATTTCACTATATATTTTTGGAGTGGTAATGTTGTTTCAGTTTGTAAAAGTGTATAGTCAAAGTCTTGATGGTCAATTGATTAAAAATGAATATACAAGTATTGAAGAGGCTTTAAAAGAACCCGAAAAAGTGATTCGTTTAAATTTGAGTAATCAATCGTTAGCCGAATTTCCGAAGGGTCTTTCAAAGTTTAAAAACTTAGAATATTTAAGCCTCCGAAACGACCATCTAACAAGCCTTTCTCCCGAAATAAGTAGTCTAAAAAAACTCAAAGTACTTGATTTAGGAGGAAACGATTTCTCGATTTTGCCTAAAGCATTTGCCAAGCTTCAAAATTTGGAAGAATTATATCTGGACAACGATAAAAACCTTGATGTGCGACGTGATATTGAGATTTTAGGTAAATTACCCAAACTTAAAATTTTGCATCTGGATAATGATGGAATTGAAACACTTCCGCCAAATATTAAAAAACTATCGCATTTGGAAACACTTTCGTTGAGTAATAATCTTTTGCGAGTAGTGCCGCCACAGGTGAAGGGTTTAAAAAAATTAAAGTATTTGGATTTGAATAATAACCATTTACCAACCAATCTTCACCTAAATCAGCAAGCGGATTATGGACTAAAAATTAGGTTTTAAAATGTTAAAGTAGCAAGTATTTTACTTGCTACTTTTTTTATTATACCTTTAAATGCTTCGGTAAAGGAATATTTGAGCTGAAGTCATCGGCAATTGGTGCTAATCGTTTTGGCGGAATTGGAATGATTCCTGACCAAATTGCCAACGCTTTATCTTCCTCGTCATCGTTGGGCATTCCTGTTCGTAAACGAGCGGATGCTTCCGAAATATCAAAAACTAAAAGCATGGTTTTGTTGACTTCACTGGGTTTCATGGGGCGGAGGTATTCCCAACTATTCGGTACAATTTTCTCGGTTAACTCCTTGAAAAACAAATACTTAGTTTCATAATCATCAATTCGAGTCGCATTTGAGAAAATAATAACCGACCGATAATTGACCGAATGATGAAAAGCTGATTTGGCTACCACTAAAGCATCGGTCAGCATCACCGAGATACAAACGGGTATTCCCGACTCAATTCCTCTCAAAAAATGACTACCAACCGAGCCATGAATGTACAATTTATCATCTTTACGAACAAAGGCAGTCGGAATTGAAAATGGCTGATTATCAACCGAATAGCTAATTGTGCAAAATAAAGCTTCATCAAGAATTGAGTAAATCAATGCTTCATCGTATTGGGTACGTTTCGGCATTCGGCTGGTGGTCGTACGTGGAGTCTGCTGTATCATAATTTTGTGTAAGTTTTATAATTCAAGTCTAAAATGGTGGTAAACTATTTTCATTCCTTTGTTCAGATAAAGTCGATGAGCATCAAATCTTTGGTGTCCCGAATCAAGATGCACGGCTCTTAGATTTTCGGTTTTTGCTTTTTCAACAACAAAGTCAAACAGCATTCCTGCATGACCTTTGCCACGAGCCTCGGGAAGCGTAGAGAGGTCATCAATATAGATATATCGCCCCTCGAAAAGCGTGGTTAAATAGCGAAATCCACACGCCGAAACGGCTTTTCCATCTTCTTCGATAAAAATTAATGTATAATTTTCGGCTTGCATTTTTGGCAATAAATCCAGCAATAATTCAGGCGTAAGATGCGGACGCAGAGCCTGCATTACATTGAAACATTTCAAATAATCTTCGTTGGTTTGAGCGGTTTTGATTGTCATAAAAATTTTTGTTTGAAATTTCTTGTACAAAAATATATCTTTACTGGATGTATATAATCAGCCAATTTTTATAAAATGAGTAGTCCAGTTGTGTTTCCTTATAAATCATTCTTATCGGTTGATAAAGCATTGAAAATGCCTGTTTATCAGCAAATTACCAATCAGTTTACGAGTCTGATTCGCAACGGTACCCTGAAATCAGGGCAAAAAATACTAAGTTCAAGGGCATTAAGCGAAATTTTGGGTGTTCATCGAAAAACCGTTATTATGGCTTTAGACGAACTTTTGGCTCAAGGTTGGCTCGAAACCAAACAAGGGAGCGGTACATTTGTAGCGAAAAATCTTCCCGAAATAAGACCACAGAAACTTAAAGAAAGTGAAAATGTATCTATCAAAAAAGCAGGTTTTTGCATTGAACCGAAACCAATTTTACAGCGAGAAGTAATAAAAGCATCGGATAAACTGCATCTGGATGATGGTTTTCCCGACCCACGTTTAGCACCATTGCTTGATTTATCGAGGGCCTACAGGAGTAATCTCATCCACGGAAATTCTTATGTAAAACTCGGCTACGGCGACACAAAAGGCTCGCTTTGGCTTCGGCAAGAACTGGCTAAATACCTAAATGAAAGTCGAGGGTTGAAAATAACGTCCGACAATATTCTGATTGTGCGAGGGACAATGATGGCGATGTATTTGCTCACAACGGCTTTTATAAAAAAAAGCGATAATGTGATTTTGAGTGAAAAAACTTGGTCAAGTGCTAAGATAAATTTTCAACACGCAGGGGCAAATATTCTGACGATTCCGACTGATGAAAATGGTATTATGGTAGATATTTTGGAGGAAATTTGCCAAAAACAAACCATTAGATTAATTTATATTACGTCGCACCATGATTACCCAACCACGGTAACACTGAAAGCCGACCGACGTATAAAATTGCTAAATCTGGCTAAGAAATATCGCTTTATAGTATTTGAAGATGATTATGACTACGATTTTCATTATCAAAGTAAGCCACTTTTGCCACTTGCCAGTGCCGATGATGCGGGTGTTGTGTTATATTCGGGTTCGTTTACGAAAAGTATTTCGCCCGCTTTTCGGGTGGGGTACTTGGTTGCTCCTGAGGAGGTTATCGAACATTTATCATACTTTCGTCGAATTATTGACCGACAAGGAGATTTGATGCTCGAAAACGCTATTGCCGAACTTCTGCAAGAAGGAATTATCCAGAAGCACCTCAGAAAATCGTTGCGGGCATACCGAGAACGAAGAGATTTTTTCTGTGAATTACTAAGTCACAAACTTAGAAATGAAGTCAGTTTTCAAATTCCTGAAGGTGGAATGGCAATTTGGGGAAAGTTTGACAAAAGCATTGATTTAGTGAAAACTGCTGAAAATGCCCTCAAAAATGGACTTTATTTCTCGAATGGCATACAGCATAATTTACCAGATAGCATTATTAACTCTACTCGTTTGGGTTTCGCTTCTTCGACTGTTGAAGAACTGGAGAAATGTATTGCTCTTTTGAAGAAGAGTATAATTACCAATTAATCAGTTTAAGCTTCATTTAATTTAGCAAACAGCATCAATTCCTTTCCATCATCGCCAAACTTTATCATTTCTTCAAACTGCATTCCAATCTTCTTGATTAGTCCGATAGATTTTTCATTATCAGGATTTACAATGGCTATTATTCGCTTGATTTTCAGTGTGTTAAGGGCGTAGTCAAGCATGGCGGATGCTATTTCAAAACCGTAGCCTTTGCTGATAAGGTTAGGAAAAAAAGCAAAACCAATGTCAATATCGGGTAAAGTATCACGTTTTATCAAGCCACACATTCCGATAGGATTCCCTGTCTCTTTTGCTACTACGGCATAAAACCCAAATCCATTTTCGACATAACTTTTTAGACTACCATTCAACAAATAATTTTCAGCATCTTCAATCGAATGTACATTTCTATCTCCAATAAATTGTAGCCAAGTAGGTGTATTGAGCAATTCGAGAATAAATGCCGAATCATCCAGCGTAAATTGACGTAGAACAAGTCTTTTTGTTTCTAAAATTTTCTCCATATTTGAAAGAACTCCTTTAGGGGATGGGGTAATGCTAAGAAAATCTCTATTTCGCCCAATGGTTACGTGTATTAATCATTTTTTGAATAACGGTATAATAAAAAGGTAATCATTAGTGTGGGAGGTGGTGCATATTAAGTGATTATGGTTTTAAAAAAGCCCCAAATATGACACTCAAACTTTGTAGTGCCTCGACCACAACCGTTTCATTTTCGACAGGGATTTTTAAATAAATATTCCCTGATTCGTCTTTCTGAAGAAGGTGCTCGAGCAAAGCTTTGCTTTCTTCAGGATTCTTTAACGTTTGTGTTAATTGTGTAAAAAACTGTACACCATTTTTTATCAGCTCTTCGCTTGGATTCCTTTCCGATGGTACTTCATTCGTGCTTGGTGTAGTTTCCTGTACGTCATCATCGCCCAAGAAAGTAGTGGCACTTTCGGGCAGTTCTATTAGCGATTTTTCGGCATTATTCGTAAAGTTTTGTTCCTCGGCTTCGTGTTCTTCGGTGGCATCTATGATTGTGTTTTCATCTTGTGAAGCATCGGTTAAGTTTTCAACCGAACTCATAAATTGCTTGAATTTATCTTCACCCAAGAAAATAGTATCTTCACCACCATCAAGCACGCCTTCGGCCATTGCACCTTTAAATTTCAGTACGTCAAGCATTTTATGCTCAATTGTACCCGTCGATACAAGGTTAATAATGGATACATTTCGCTCTTGGCCGAGTCGGTAAATGCGAGCGATACGTTGTTCTAACACCGCAGGATTCCACGGAATATCTAAATTTATCAGCAACGAAGCGGATTGAAGATTTAAACCCACGCCACCCGCATCAGTCGATAAGAAAACTCGGCTGTCGGGGTCGTTTTTAAAGTTATCGAGTAAATCTTTTCGCTTCACACTTTCAATACCGCCGTGCAGGTTTTCAAACTTAATGCCTCGTTCGGTCAATTCTTGAGCCACAAGCCTCGTCATGCGTTCCCACTGACTGAAAATAACCACTTTTTCGTCCGAATTTTCAAAAAACTCGTCCAAAATATTCATTACTTCCTCAATTTTAGTATCGTGTCGAGTCTTTTGGTCGAGAATATACGTACTATCACATACCATTCGCATTTGGCTCAACGATAGCAATAAACGTCGGCGGTCGGTTTCGTTCAAGAAACCAAATTTACGCCATTTACTCACTAATTTTGCTACATTATCGCCCAAACCATTATGAATATCCATTTGTTCTTGTGTCATTGGCACAAACAAATTTTTATCCATTCGCTTTGGCAACTGCGATAAAACTTCTTTTTTTGTGCGTCTGATAAGAATATCCGAAAGCAATTTCGAGATTTCGTTGAGATTTTTGTAGCCCACTACTTTCCCCGAATCGTCCGTAATTTGATAGTGATTTAAGAAACGATAAACAGGCCCTAAACGGAAAACATCAATGAGCTGTGTAATCGAATACAGTTCTTCGAGTTTGTTTTCGAGTGGCGTTCCTGTAAGAATAATTGCGTAAGGGGTAATCAGTTTTTTAATTTGTTGCGAAACCTTCGTTTTCCAGTTTTTTATTCGTTGAGCTTCGTCCAAAATCACCATATCGGCCTCCATTTTGTTCAATAAATCAAGGTCTTGCGTGATGGTATGATAGCTCACAATTACATAAAACGAATCCACGTATTGGTACTGAGCTGTGCGTTTAATGAGGGTGCCTTCAATGACATGAACGCTGGAATCGGTAAACTTTTCAATCTCTGATTTCCATTGGTATTTTAAGGAGGTCGGACAAACGATTAGCACTCGATTAATACCCAGTTCTTTTTTATAAAGTTCAGCCGTGGCAATGGCTTGCAGGGTTTTTCCAAGTCCCATTTCATCAGCAATGAGGCTGCGACCCGCAATGGCAGCAAACAAAACGCCTTTTTTCTGATATGGAAAAAGCTCGGTTCTTACTAAACTATTGAAAGCTGGGTCGTTTTCTGCTTTCGGAATAAGTCCCAAAAAGAATTCTCGGCGACGAATTTTGTCTCTTTCGCCAATCACAAAATCGAGAGCATCGGAATAACACCTAAAACTCTTGCTAATTTTCTTGGCTTCTTCCAGAAAAATCTCAAAAATCGCAAAAGATTCAGGTTTTAAGATATTATTATCATCGAAATAGTTTTTTGCTAAACTTACATATGCTTCACGGTTTTCATCACCAATTCTGATTTTTATCTGTTTCCCGTTCAGGTAATCTATGTAAACCGAACTGTAATGTGGCTGAAAAACACCATCTTTAAAGGCTTTTTTTGAACCATGGACATTACTTAAATAATGCAGCGTAGCACTAATGTGTTTACAAACGCCCAAACGATTGGTTTTAAAATCGAGACATTCGCAAAAATTATGCGTGTCGTCGGCACTTCTGATGGCAACTTTATATGAATTATTCGTGACGCTATTCGTAACCTGAAAGTCAGAAAAGATTTTTTCGGGACCTATATTTGTAATCAAAAACTCATTATCCTGTCCGAACTGTTTCCTGAGAGCAATTTGCCATTGGTCGAGGGTCAAGTTATCAGGCTTTCTGTAATAAGGGATTTTCTTAGGCGTTTCTACCTTTTTTTTCTTGGCAGATTTGCTTTTTGAAACTTTTTGAGTTGCCATCGGAAGGTTTTTTGGGAGTATTTAAAATCAGCTCGAATTTACAAAAAAATCGGGATTAGCAAAGTTTTAGGTTATCTTGAAAGCCTTATTTTACGTAAACTTATTCTATCTGTCAATATAATATTTCGATACCTTTATCGAAAACCAAAAAACCTTGTAAATCGGCAAGACTTACAAGGTTTTTTTAGAAAATGCTTACACAAGAACAGAAGTTTGAACTTCTTATTAAAGGAATTCACCCAACGCCACTACCAAGCAGGAAGATTTAAATAAGCCAGCATCGGCAAACAAAGCGAGGCTTACAAAGCCGCACTCGTTCGAGGCGATGAAATTTTATGGTACCAAACCAACACCGTTAATGCCACCGAACGAATATTGCTCAATACGAAGTAAGCGAGGCTTTTGCCGAATGTTTCAGTGTTATTGGCTGACTGCTGAATAGTTGGTGAGACAGATAATACTTATTCTTACATATTAAACCAATAGGTAAGTTTCATCACCAAGGCTCGACTTTTACTATTTAGTAAGCCTAAATTATAAGGTTTTTCGAGCATTTCGGGGTCGGTTGCAAAATAATTATCGGTATAAACAATGAAGAAGTCGCTGGCTGGTTTGAACCGCCACTGAAAACGTGAATTAATATTGACATTGTTGGCTTGGTTGTTATACTGAACAAAGGTTGTCCAGAAAACGTTTTTGTTGAATGTTATCTCAGCCCGTGGACTCACCAACCACAAAACCGCCGAGCTATATGGCTTAGGTAATTTGATTCGATTATGGGTTACATCAACCGAAAGCAATGCGTGAGGTATAAAACGATAATTGACGGTACTGCCCAGCGATAAGAAATGTCCATTATAGTATTCGCCCGCCCTACCACTTATGTTAAAGAAAAACTGTTTATTCGTATTCGATTGAAAGCTAAAGCGAGTTTGTTGATAATAAAACCCTTGATTTTTGCTGAGTGGTTTAGCCCCCGTATTTGTAGGGTCGAAATCATTGAACAAATACGTGTACATAAATCGATACGGGAATAACGTGAGATTCGCATTATTACTAAACTGAAACATAAAAAATACGGGTGTAAAATCATAATCAATGGTTTTAAAGTCAGATTTTCGGGTGAAATAATCCCAATCTGTGCCTATACCAAAGTTGTTTAATACACGATTGATTTTAGGACTTCTCGGATAAAACGTGTAGCCCAAATTTGATTCGTTTCTAAGGAAGTTTTGTCGAGGAACATAGCCCACTGGAGCAAAGTAATTTTCACCCACATAAGTACTTCCCGAACTAATAGACCATGTCGGTGAGTCTTTCAAGATAATAATTCCTGCCGAATTTTGCCCTTTCAAACTCGATGGCGTAAATGATTGATGGTAGAAAAACTTATTTCTCCAATAACCATTTCTTGATGCCATGTTATAATCTAAACCTACAATCCGATGAAATTTCAACGAATCAACGGCTTTTGGCGTTTCTAATTTTCCAATGGCATTTTCTTTATTAACAACCATTAACGATATATTTGACCTCGTAAACAACTTTCGTTGAATGGCCCCAACGGTGTAGTTTGCACCTGCTAAACCAATTTTATCATCGAATTTAGTACTTTTGGTTTGCATAGACATCAAACCAATACGCCAATTATTAGTCAATTTACCGCTGAGTCTTGCTCCACCTAAAATCTTAACTTGTTGACTATTACCCGTAACAGGATTTTTAGTAATTCCGATTCTTCGAGAAAAGAAAGGCGTAATATTATCAGTCCCGAAAGAGCCAAAAAGGTCATTGTTTTCCAGAAAAAACTGTCTTCTTTCAGGAAAAAGAATCTCAAAACGGCTCAAATTCGTTACTTGTCTATCAACCTCGACCTGTGAAAAGTCAGGATTAACCGTGATATCTAAATTAAGCGATGGCGTAACAGCAATTTTAGTATCGAAACCAATATTTGCTTTTTTCTCTAAAGGCTGTTCGTTAATAAAATCTTGCCCAACCGAAGCAATACTATAAGGAATGATTGAAACATTCGGGCCTGGTTTAGGTGGGGCCTCATCCCAAATTAAAGTTCCCGAAAAAGCCAAATCAGTTCCTTTTCCGCTACGTGGCAATTGTGCCCACGACGAACGCTCGTTGATGAGAAGATTATTACGAAAAAAGTTTACATTCCAAGTATTTTGCCCATCTTCTGCCAACTTATACCTGATTGTCTTAAACGGAATGGCACATTCAACTACCCAACGGTCATCGTAGTTTTTTACGGCTGTGTACCACTTATTATCCCAATCATTTGAAACCACATTTCCGTTTGAAATCAAGGCTTCACGTTGTACACCGTAAGGGTTTACCGCAAAATGAAAACCGTTTTGTTTGTCTCTAAATGTATCAATATTAAAGACAACTAAATCAGTGCCACCTCCCGCAGGAAAATCTCTTTTTAAGGAAAGAACTGCGTATTTTCGAGGTTGCTCAACCACAAAACTATAATATAGGAATTCGTCATCGAAGGCCACTCTTGCCACTGTTTGTTGAATCGCAGTGGAGGTGTCATAAGGAAATTGCTGACGAAATGGTGGCGTTTT
>JAIYBU010000207.1 GCA_027488335.1 Cytophagaceae bacterium | reverse complement strand
TTTTTATCATATTCGTTCAAAGTAACACTAAGTCTGTCCCCGGTTGCTGGAGTAATCACAAAATCTTGTAGTGGGAAACTGATATCTACTGGACTACAAGGTTCAATAAATTGAGCATTAAGCGTTAAAAACTTAGCAAATAAAGAATCATTAGGTTCACATTCAGAGAACATTTTAATTTTGATATCATTAAAATTAAAATCTTTAGGCCCCTTATCTAAAGTAACAATAACTTTAACCGTTTCTCCATACGGAATAGTATATCTTACTGGTTGAGTAAGTGGTTGTCCATCAACTTTTAGGATTGCACCTAAAGGATTAGTGCCTGTAACTAAGGCGAGAGCATAATCCATAGCTTCTTCAGTTGGGCTTGAATTTCCTAATTCTATCTGATAAACCGCCGAAGTATTTTTTGGTATATTTACTCTGGTATTTCCATCAATACTCCTTAATTCAGGTGATGAGCGTTGACGTGTACCCTCTTCCCATGGGCACATACTTTCACCTGCCTTTAAATCAAAAACATAACCTGTTTGCCATTTTTTCCCTTTATGGATGTTTATTAAAAAGTTATCTCCTGAATCGTCATCTTCTAAATGGTATGTGATAACGGTATTAGCTGTATTTGACTCAAAATCTGTTTTTTCCTTGTTATGTTTATAAGTTACAGTGAAGCCAGCTTCTAACCCTCCTAAAAAATCAAGTTCAGTACTTACACCTGCCGCAAAAAAACCTCCATCATTAAATATCTGGGTAGTTTCATTCGTTGTTTCCGTTTGGAATGCCTCTTCGTAAATTGCACCAGCATCAAATGAAATTGTTTTTACTAAATCTCCTTTATCAGCTGCATTTTCTGCGAGATATTGTTTCCAAAGCTTAGCCGCAATAGAGTCTTGCTTTCTCTTTGGATTAACACTAAGTGGTTGAGAAGCAAGTAGTTCAAGAGAAGGAATTACATCTTCCTTTACTTGTTTTTCGCTGTAGACAAAATCACCTGTTACACGAATATCGTTAATCGTGATTTTTGTATCTAACTTTAATGTACAGCTATTTAAGTCAATATTAAGGATATCAGCTCCCCCATAAAGTACATTATCTGTTATTCCAACATATACGTCTCCACCTGCTTTACTCCCCACTACCTGATCGTTTGGAGAGGTTGAAATCACTTTAGTAGTTGTGATACAAGTTTGTAGGGCTGTACTATTCGTCCAACTCTGATTTCCTCCTCCAGCAGCTTTAATAGATAATTTATTAGTAGCCTGTATCGCTAAGCCAAGCCCGATTGATTCAGTTCCGCCAAAAGAGAGAATTGCCTCAGCTTCTTCTGTTACTTCCGTTGTTTTTACAATGGATGTTGACCTACAATAGGTAGACCCTTTTTCAAGTACAGCATAACTAGCATCTCCTGGTGGATCTCTAAGCACAAACATTGGCATTTTTGGAGATGAAGATGTGAATGTTCCAGCACGAGGTTTTGCTCCTAAAACAATAAATGATGTTGTATCGACATCTGTAGCCCCGTTGACATTACCTGTTACCGTAAGAGTTGTCTTGTAAGGGGGTAAGATATTTACATTTTTTGGAATAAAATTATATTCATACGTGTCAACACCCGCTGCAAGAGTAGTATCTGTTGTTGTTCCTGTCGATGGGTCATCAATGTGTAGTTTAGCTCCACCAACATAGCATTTACCGCCATCATATTGCTCGAAGACTTTGATTTTTATTTTATTTTTAACCCCCTGCCCAACTGTTTTAAATTCACATTGGTTGGCTGCAATTCCTTCAATTTCAACATTAGGTGGGGCAATATAAATAAAATCAGTTGTACCAGAAGCTACATCTCTCAAATCAACTTCTATTCCGCCTTTATTTTGAAAGTAGTTATAAATCACCGAATTTGAGTGCTCTACAATACTTACTCTAAACTTACGAGCGGGTAAATCATTAAATACAAATCTTCCATCAGGTGTACGAAGTGTATCTGTTCTTTCAAAGCAACCATCTAAAGTGGCTACTTTCACTACTACTCTCGAACCTTGTGGAATGATAGACTTTCTAAATTCATTATTTCCTGCTACTTGACCCTTAATTGTACGTTTAGTATTATCTAAGAAAACAATACCTGCTTTAGGCGATTGTAGCTTACGTAATTCAAAAAAGGCTGGCGAAAACTTATGATCTTTATATTTAGCAGAAAGCTTTATATTTCGTCCGGGTTCGAAATCTACTGACCACTTTCCATCTTTATCTGTGCGGATAGGGGGGAAATTTACTTGGTCATTTACATAGATATCTATAGAGTCTGCAAAACAAAAAGTATCACTAAATCGAACGTATCCAGATACATTTATTGTTGAAACATCTCTGAAATCAATATTACCAACAGCAGTATTACTTTTATTGAGGTTTACTACACGTACATTCGGCTCAAATTCATGGGGTGTTGTTGTTCCTTTTCTACGAGCATTGTTGCTCCATGTAGCTTTTATGATTATACCTTCTCTGACAGGTCCATTGAAGTTGATTGCTGCATAATCATAAACTTTAGTATCAGTAGCCTCATTTAGGTCAAAATAACTGTATAGCAATGCAGTGGTAGAATCTTGAGGAATACCTACTATATAATGTTGCTGAATGACATTTTGTGGTAGAGCAGTTTTATAAATCAAAAATTCGTCAACTAATCCAGTATAGAACTTACCAATTGCCCCATCAGTAGAATTTGTAGCTAAAAGCCACGGACTTCCATTTCTCCAATTAGAAGTTCCAGTAAACGTCACATCTCTTTTCAACTCCCCTTCTAAAAAGATTTTAGCTTTACCTGCTGTGTTATCAAGTACAACGGCTAAATGATAGTATTTAGCTTTTATTGCACCTAAATCAATATCGTTACTTATTCCGTTAAGATGTAAGAAAAGTTTTCCATTGTCAATGTAGGCTTCATATAAATTACCCTTAGAAAGTACTGTTTGACGAGATTTTAAATCAAATGGATAAAATCGCACTTCTACAGTTGAGGTATCAGGCATATCATAGTCCGTCAGGTTTCCATAGGATTTGTCTGCCGCACTAAACTCAAGAGCAGAATTAAACTCAAAACTTTTTATCGGAGTAGCTCTAAAACCTTCGTCTTGACTATAGTTTATACCATCAATTACATAATAGCCCGTTACATCGGTTATACCAGCACTATAAACTTCTGGTTTATCCGAAGAGAAAGTTGCACCGTAAATATTAGCATTAGTCGGAAGCGTGGTATTGTCAAATACTTTTGTCCCAACTCCTTCATCCATTTTCCAATAAGCCACCAAACCTAATTCTGATTTTGATACCGAACGATTCTTAGTACTATTCACCTCTGTTTGAGTGAGAGGCCGATTATAAACCCTAATATCATCAATCTTTCCTTTGAAAAAACCATCATTGCCGATTTTACTGCCTATATTCAAATAATTTTTTGCTCGAACAATATTAGCTGGTTTTGTACCTACAAACTCACCATCAACCATTACTGACATCGCCGAACCATTATACACCATTGTTATTTGGTGCCAATCCGTTACATTATTCGGATTTGTTGGCAAATTTGGTAGATAGTACTTCAAAGAATCACTACCTGTACCATTTCCGATGTGAAAAACATAGCCTTTCGGCTCACCGCTGGGTGTAGTAGTAATCCACCAATTTTTATGGATAGTGCTACCCCAGTCAATAATTCCACCTTCATTATTGTTATTTTCAAGTTTTACATACGTCGAAACTGTGAATTTATCAGTTGGAAATTCATCGTTGTAGGTTACACACAGTTCATCGTTTACTCCATCAAAAGACATCGAATTCCCAGTTAATGGTGTCAGGCGAACTTCAACTCCTGGTACTGGGTTACCTGAGTTGGTTGAAATCTTCCCCGTCACAACCCCATTCGGGTTTACAAAACCAACATATTTCGATGCACTACCTGTACCAAAGACGTTTTTAGCTACAATACTATATTCATAATACTCTCCTGCTTGTGTATTAAAATCCAAAAACTCACGCACATCTTCACCTAACTCAGCCAAAAATGCCCCATCACGGTATAAGATAAAACCAACAGCCACAGGAGAAAGTGGGTTTACAGCCCATGAAATTTTGATGCGGTCTTTGAAGGTCCCTTGGCTTGCTATAAGTTGCGGAGGTTGTGGTGGTAAATACCACGGGCTGTAAATACCAAAACCTGCTTGATTTTTTTGAGAAATCATATTTTGTGGTGATACCAAGGGCTGGCCTAATATTATATTCGACCTATTATATGCCGAATAAGAATTTGTAATAGCACCGTAATTAAAATATACGTCACCAAAGATTTTAATTTTTTCGTTTGGATCACAGAGTGTATCAGTTTGAGCAAAACTTGGCAAACAAAATCCTAATGTAATCCAAATGATTACAATTTTTATATATATAATTTTCATGAGAATTCATTTTTACATTAACTCAATTCCTTTTTTGTTAATTAATTCTGATATATACATAAAAGTTAATGTTTTTGGGACGGTTTTCTAAGCCTCCTATACCGTTTGTAATACCATTCGCATATCCAGACACGTTTACTGTATGAGTATGAGCACCATTTGTAGTAGTTGTTACATCTTGTGTCAAATTAGATCCAACATAACCCCCTGAAGATTCGCCTCCACCTCTCCAATCGTTTGAACTTCCCGAAAAATATGAATCGGTTACAGTATGATTATGAGCACCATTCGAACTTGTAGTACCATTAGCTGAGACAGCTATATTGCTAAGAGCATGTTGATGATCCTTGAACGCATCTTGTTGGATTACCGCAATTGGAGAGTTGGAATCTCTATCAGGGTCATTATTTGAACTTGAATTTTCTTGAGCTCTAATAAATAACCCACCTCCATTAGGTACACTTGTCATACTTGTAATTTGTCTGAGTTTATCGGTAGTAAGTAGTGCTCTACCATCCATAGGTACCCAACAACTGCCATTCACTGCTGCAAATTGAGTAGGATTCAAGATAGAATATTTAACATCACCAACAGCACCAGAACAAACTACCTCTTGAGCTTTCGGTGCACCCAATGAATAGGGAGCAAAAGTAAGCTCTGTCCGCGGAATAAGCTCTGTACCCTGTATCGTTACGCCAACATAATAGGTACTAACCCCCCAATCAAGACTTTCGAGCGATTGAGTCTTACCTAAATGTGTACTGTAAACACCTCCATATACATTGAGTGTTTGGGCTTCAGTCCAAGCAGCAACACCACCTGATTCTTGCGTATATAGCTTAAATATTACATCTTGGCTACCATCAGCAATTGCTTTTCCATTGGCATCTTTCAAAAAACCTTGTAGTGAAATTCTCTTGGTTTGTTGTCCAGAAACATCAAAACAAAAAATTATCATTAGAATTAAAGTACAATGAACTAACTTTAGAAGAGTAAAGGATTTTTTCATATTATCAAATTTTTAAGTGTAAAATTTATTGTATATATTTTTAATAAAACCTTATTCCCTACCTCGATAATTGAGATAGGATTAAAATTGCCATTTAATATTTCTAATGATTCATTTCTTTGACTTAAGAAATATATTTTTGGGTGTAAACAACATTACAGTTTGGTAATCAAATAAACAAAAGCCATTTTGTAAAATAATTCAAAAAAATATATTAGCTTTCAATTTTCTAAACATGATTAGCATACGTTTGAATTTTTCAAAAATTTTTAAACTTAATGGTTCTTTTTCGCTAAAGACCCAGCTAATTATTAATTTGCGTTTTTGTGTTATATATAAATATCTATACTCTATTAGTTTATTATTATTTATTAAATAAAGATTAGAGAAATCATTTTTTTAACAGATTTAATCTCTTAATACTTACATATTAATGAATATTTTTAATGTAATACGAATGTAAGCATACTAATTTAATCTATTATAATACTTTCAGCAAACAATTAAATTAATAGACAAGTGGTTATATTTAATAGATAAAGGATAATGAAATATAGATGACTTAGTTTTCGAACAATAGTAGGTATCTCGATTTTCTACCATAAAGAATGTGATTTTGATTAGTAATAAGTGATAACGCTTGCTGGGATTTTTCAAAAGCTTAGGTATAATTCCCAAATTTAGACAGTCAAGATAATTGCGTAATCACTGTTTAAACAATTAGAAAAATGGGTATAAACAAACGTGGGTAACTTTATTTCCGTATTTAAAAGAAATGGATTTACCAAACTATTTTGTAAAGAGGAGCTATTCGCACACCAATTGGCAAATGTGGTAAAATATAATTTTCGATTGTATCTTTGTTTAAGATTCCCTTTGATTTGAAGGCTTGTGATTCGCACCACAGAATTCAAACTCTTTTGAGAATATTTTATGTAAGTTTAAACAGTTTCAATTTATGACACAGCACCACATTATCTCAAAAAAAGCATGTTTCATTTTTTTTTTAGGTATTTTAGCTATCAATCTTTGTGTAGCACAAGGTGTCACTAACAACACTCGTTACGAACTCGAATCAGGCATATATATATCTACATCAGGTCAAAACCCTTTTTTATTACGCTCAAATCAGTATGGAATCATCCCTTTAGAATCTCAATTCTTAACACTCAGAGGTGCTACACATAAAGAATATGATTCTACAAAAAACGAGCAAAACAAACAGAAAAGATTTAGTTACGGCTATGGATTAAGTACCGTTGTCAATGTTAGTAAGGCAGCAAACCAAATTATCTTACCAGAAGCCTACTTGAAAATGCGTTATGGAGCATTTGAGTTTTATGGCGGACGGAGAAAAGAAATAGTAGGCTTAGTCGATACCACGCTTACATCAGGCTCATACATTTGGTCAGGTAATGCATTACCTATACCAAAGCTCCAAATTTCAATTCCTAACTATATCTCAATCATCGGCAAGGGGTTGATTTCTATTAAAGGAGCATACGCTCATGGTTGGTTTGGTAGCAGTGACTCCACTAAAAAGTTCTTTTTACACCAAAAATATTTGTATGGACGTATTGGCAAACCCAACTGGAGATTAAAATTTTATATAGGCTTCAATCATCAAGTACAATGGGGCGGAAAGCCCCACAAGCCATATATTGAGAGTCAAACAGGTAAACTAATCACTAATTATGGAAATGATTTTAGTACTTATTTGAATGTCGTATCGGGCGTTTCTCTCAATAAAATTGGAGATGGTGCATCGAAAGATGGTATTCCTATCAATGAAGCTTGGAACCGTTCGGGCAATCACTTGGGAAGTATTGATATTGCCACAGAAATTAGTTTTAATAAATTTGACCTACTTCTTTATCGTCAAAGCATCTACGATGATGGTTCTCTTTTTTATTTAAACAATATTACCGATGGGCTATTTGGGTTTTCACTCAGAAGAAAAAAAGCAAAAAAAGGGCTTGTAAAGGTAGGATTTGAATATCTAAATACAATTAGCCAAGGTGGGTCTCAATATTACGATATTCCTCCACAACTGCGTGGAAATGATAACTATTTTAATAATTCTATTTATTCTTGGCTTTACAAAAATAATGCGATAGGTACACCATATATTTTGCCTATCAATTCTGTAAAAAGGAATATTATTGATGATAATATTATGTTAAAAAATAAATCTCAGGCATATTTTATCAACAACCGTACTTCAGTTATTACAGCAGCAGTCGATTTTATTCTAACAAACAAATATTTTACGACAAGAATATCAAAAACTGTCAACTTAGGTACTTATGCTGTTCCAATACAATTTAATCAGTTTTCTATCTTACAAAGCATAAACTATTCTTACAAGGAATATATAGTTAAATCTCAAATTTCTTACGACTCAAATGGTATTTTCAACAGTACTTTGGGATTGAGTATTATATTGCTCAAAAATTTTTAACTCCTCATTAGCTTTTTGCTTTTTATGTCCCCAATTATACACTACTTGTGTTATGCTAAAAAGTACAACAAAAAGAGTAGCTATTAAAAACGTAATCCAGCTATTCCAGTGAACTCTATTTAAACAAAGAAGTGCAATCATAACAATAGTCAAGGCATTTACAATAATATATAACAATGCAACGTCTCTTTCTTTTAAACCATAATATACAAAGTGGTGTGTAGTATGGTCTCGTCCTCCAACAAAGGGCGACTGTCTTCTCATCAACCTCCTAAAAGTCACTGTTATAGTATCTATCAAAGGTATAATAAAAAGTAATGCTGGTACAACAAATTGCCTAAACTGAAATACTTTCCCATCGGGGTCTCTTTCTCTCCATGCAATCAATATACTAAAAATAGCCAAAAATACTCCTAAGAACTGGCTTCCAGCATCTCCCATATACATCTTTGCTGGATTCCAATTGTGGTATAAAAAACCAATAACTGAAGCTAAAATACTAAATAAAATAAACATCACTACACTGTCAAAGTTATTTCCAATACCCATCACTATTAACATCCCTATAATTATCATTCCCGAAGCAGAAGCTGTTATACCATCCATGTTGTCAAGCATATTTATTGAGTTCATCAATCCAACAACCCACAAGGATGTAAAAATAAAGTTAATAACTATATTATCAGGGATTATATAAATTTGTATGTCTGCAAGAAATACTACAATAGCAGACAAAAATTGTCCTATAAACTTCAACAAAGGATTGGTGTTATATGTGTCATCTGCGAAACCAACCAAAAAACCAATTGAAACTGCTATAAAAAGGCCTAAAAATTGTTTTTCACTAATAAATGTAGATTCATTGTCTTGTATCCAGAGAAAAACTATTGTACTCAAGAAAACAATATAAAAAGCAAATCCTCCCAAGGAAGGCTTTGTTGTAGATGCCCATCTAACTTGTTTTACCTCATTACCCCGTATTCCCAAATTTTTTGAAAAAGCTAATAATAAATGATTTGTTATAACAGTAACTATAATAGAAAAGATAAAAATAATAGTGTATTTCATATTGTTATATTTTGTGAGTGGTTATTAGCTTTTCAGCTACTTTCAATATTCCATCTTCTATGGAAATGAGGTCTCTATTAAGAATTTGCTTCATTTTAGTTATTTCTGGCTTTCTACGAGTCATATCACCTTCTTTCAACGCTGGTAAAAAAATAATTTTAGAATTCGATTTCATTAAACTGATAACTAATTTCGCTAATTCTAAAATTGTAAATTCTACATCATTACCAATATTTATCACTTCATTTTCAAAATGGCCTTCATTTAATATTCTACTTGTTACTTCTAAATTATCATCTATATAACAAAATGTACGAGTCTGTGTTCCCTCGCCGTATATTGTTATATCTTCGTTTTTTAATGCTAAAGTAATAAACTTTGCTATTACAAAATCTGTACTTTGATTTGGACCATAAGTATTAAAAAAACGAAAAATCGTGTATGGTAACCCATATTCTTGAAAATATGATTTCAAAAATGCTTCTCCTATATTTTTAACGATTGCGTAAGGTAATCTTGAATTTAATGGTGTTGTTTCCTCATGCTGCGGAATTTCAACTGGTTCACCATATACTTCAGATGATGACGAGTAAAAAACTCTTTTAACACTCGTATTTTTTTTTTTTTTTTTTACATTTT
>JAIYBU010000077.1 GCA_027488335.1 Cytophagaceae bacterium | reverse complement strand
TGTAATGATGGCTCTTGACCAGCCGTTTCCTGAATTACATCATAGCCATTTACTTGGTCGGCCCATCTTGTTACGGCCGTTGTGCCTGTTACGCCAGATTCAGATTTGTACCAAGCCTTAAGATTAGCCACAACACAACCTGGTGTTACTAAATATGCTCCAAATGTAAAAAAGTCATTATTGTTGAAGTCAATCGTTGCGGTGTAGTAGTCAACGCCTCCGATGCTTTCAATGGTCATTGGAATCATCGAGTCCGAACCATCAAAGGTGACATTTGTGCTACGAAGTAAGTTGAGCTGAGTGACATTTCCTGCTACATCAGTTTTGGCAAGTGCTACTTTTACACTTCCAAGTGTACCTGTTTCTTGTACTTTCCAGATACGAGTAATGCGGTTGTTCATGCCATTGAAAGCAAAGGCAGTTCCGTAAGTAGCCGAAGCGGCATCCGAACCCGCAAATAAGAATGTCTTATCAGCTGAAAAGCTTACTGCATTATCGGTATTGGTGGCATTAAAACCAGTTGTAGAAATAATAGGTTGAAACCCTTCATTCTGACTTTTAGATTGTTTTTGTAATAGCAATTGACAATCGTCTTTTCCGATACCAAATACATTATTATGGTAAGTCGCATTGGCTATTTTATCCCATATTTTGGTAGTACCGTCACCTGCCAAGTAATCTTGGTCGATAGTTGTGCCATATTTAGTAGCTAAGTAGCTTTGTACTTTTTGCATTTCGGTATCGGTCAATTGACGGTCATATACCATGATTTCAGGAATTAGACCAATAAATTGAGCATCGCCACTCGAACCAATAAAAAGTCCATTACCAATCTGATTAACACCATTTGTTTGATAAGAATCTAAAGTTGTGGTTTCTTTAAAACCATTTACGTAACTAATAATATTGTTTGAACCACTTACAGTGTTTGCACTTGTCAAAGCTGCTATATTGGGGGTTCTATTTGAAACACTGTATGGAGCTAAAATGGCCGAACCTCCCGACCATTCGACAGGAGTGCTACCCAACATCCAAGGATTCCAACCATTTGGTGAGACAGCATCATTCTGGAAATCCAATGCTGGATAATTTCCATCTACGCCCACACCCATATATCCACGGTATCCGCCTGCGGTTGCACCTCTTTGGTCAACGCCAATACCAATCACCGACCACGCGGCCGTATTGGCATAAAGACGATTGAGGTTTTTGAGGTCGTCGCCTCCATCAAAACTGAGCGATGGATTAAAATTGATGAGTTTATCTTTCGTTGTTTTGTAGTAAATGGGTTGTGCTGAAGCTATTGTCTGTGAAACATTAAAAGCACTAACCGTTTGGTCATTCCATGAAGCAACACTACCAGCATCGGCAACAGATATACCTGCATCAGCTTTATACCATGCTTTCAGATTAGTTGATACACAACCTGGTGCAGGCAACACAACGCACGAATTAATTGTTACACTTACAGCACTTGAAGCTGTACTATAACAGCCACTTGCAGCATCATAATAAAACGCATAATATGTACCTGCTCCTGCTGTTGTTGGGGTGCTATATGCTGTCCCGGTATGAGCATTATTTGTAAACCAAACTAAACTTGCTCCACTTGGAGTAGTACTTGTAACCAAACCACCAATATTGGCAGTTGTCTGAGGGCAAGTATTTGAAACAGAGGTTGCACTTACTACAGGAGGAGTTGTTCCAGCAGATGAAGCACCTCTTAATACAGCACCATATACAATGGTTGAGCCAAGATTTATACTGGCAAAGTTTCCAACCGTAATTCTTACTTCGTTAAAAGCTTGAGTTGTAGTAAAACCTACCACCTGACGAGAAGCACTTAATAATTGAAGCGAAATCAACTTTCCTCCACTTGTTTCTTTTTGTACACCGTTTAAATAAGTTGTGACGGTAACACCACCTAATAAATTTACTCCGATAAGCGAAACGTTATCTATATCAAAGCCTGCGAAGGTTCCCGCAGGGTAGGTTGAGATTTGGTCTTTAACTGCAATAGAACCATTGGCCAATAGGCCTGCCGTCAAAACAATAGAAGCGGAGTTGTTAAGGTCACTATCTATTACATTCTGAGGGTTATTGACCGCACAAGCCACACATGCAACTCCACCAATCCCCGACTTTGCACCATCAATAATAACTGGATAAGCAGGGTTGATTAAATTAGTATTAGTCGAGCAAGTTGGTGCTGTACCTGCACAGAATTTCTGAAATACAGCATTATATACATTAGTATTGTTGAGTAAACCAAGTAGGTTAGATATTACTAAACGAACTTCGTCAAAAGGTTTGGTAGTAACAAACCCCACAGTCTGAGCTCCTGTACCTGATAAAAATGTACCAACCGACAATAAAGTACTTGCTGATGACGTCTCTTGTAAAGTTCTAACACCAGCCACTGTTGCATAAGTTTCGACGGAAATACCCGATAGTAAATTCGCATTTATGAGATTTGGATTAGATATATTAAAACCTGCAAAAGTACCGATTGGGTAAGTAGTGATGGCATCTTTTACAGAAATTGCTCCAAACGCTCCAACCGAAACAGCCATTGAAATTGTTGCAAAATCAGAACTACTATTACTCACCACATTCTCGACATTTGATACCGAACAAGCAGCACATGCTAAACCCGAAATTCCTGTTCCAACATTATTGATATAAGTAGGATATACGGGATTACTGGCAACCGTTTGAACATTACAGCTTAGAGCAGAACCCGCCACGAATTTTTCGATGACCGCATTATAAATATCTGCTGTATATAACAAACCCACAAGAGCGTTATATTCGATGGTTACTTCATCAAATACCTGCGTGGTTATAAAGCCAAGTGTTGCAGTTCCATCCGAATTGACTAAAATCGAACCTACATCTAACAGGCTTGATACTGCATTATAGGTTTCAGCCAATGCCCCATTATTATATGTTCTAATGGTTACGGTTGCACCTAAGGTAGCACTCAATAAACTTGCAGAACCGACTCTAAAACCCGCATAGGTACCTGCAGGATATACATCTGTGGCATCGTTATCTTTGACACTGATTTTAGCTGAGCCCCCAACCCCTGTGATGCTAATACTCGCAAAGTCAGTAGTAGAGGCATTGACCAAATTAGCCGTATTTGAGACCGTTACAAACCTTAATAAAAAAGCATTGTTATTATTGGTTTCAGAAGCGACCAAATTTGTGTATGTGCCATTTACCCACGGAGATTTTGTATTCGCAGGGGCAGAAGCAATTTGGGCATGGGTAAGGAAACTCCCTAAAGAAACCAATATCAATATGCTCGAAAAAAGGGCATTAGTTGTCGGCCTAACTATGGAAGAAAATCCTAATATATCTCTTTCGGATGTTTTCTTACCCAAACAATTTCTAACTATCTGGATAACTTGTGTGTAAAATTGGCTCATTGAGGTATTTGTAAAAAGTATCAATTAAACTATATTATCAATTACTATATTTCAGAATGTCTCTGAGAACTCAAGAATCCTCAGAGACATTAGTAACTTTTCTTACTTATTCAAATCAGGTAAATACACAATTCTTCAAACATAAATTCATTGGTGTATGGCACAACAATGCCATTTACGATGGTAATTGTCGCCTAACCCGAACCACTGCTCAACTTCCAGTTAGTAGGCATTGCCGAGCCGACTACTATTGAGTTTGTCGTAATCATGGCAATGTATGTAGCATAGCTACCGTAAATAGCAAATAACGAGGGCTTTTTTACGATACTGCATTGAATGAACTTTACCCAAAATGTATTGGCTGGAAAAGCCTTTATGCCTTCACTACCATCTTTTGTACAACTAAAGACTTTTTCGAAGGAATCATTCTTTTTTTTGATACAGTTCTTTAAAAAAGTATATGAAAGAGGCACAAATTCTCTATCAGAGAATCGGTGTATGATAATATCTCGTCGAAGATAATTTAGAGATATATTTAATTGAGATACATTACGGTAAACTCCATAAATAAAGGAAACTAAGAAAATAGAAAGAGTATCAGACTCTTTAATCCAATATTTATTGATGGAAATTCCTGACATATTTAATGCTTTTTGAACGTTATGTAAATTTTAATAATTAAAAAATATATAGTAGCTGTTAAATCCTCTCGAAAAAAACATGATAACAATTGTATGGATTTAGCCTTCAATTATTACAGCTACTTCATTAATTTTATATGGTACACTCAAAAGCAAAGGGGCAGAAATGGTATTTCCGTCATACCTTTCAATCGGAAAAATCATGCCATCAACGAGGACAAAAAAACTCACCAATATGACATTCTATAACTATTCAGAGAAATATATCCGCTTAATAACAAGTACATATTGCTATCCTAACAATAAAATTTTCAAACGGATACATCTTTTTTTTTTACTTCAAAATAAGCCTTTTCAATGCTACCGATGAATAAGAACTCGGCCTCGAAATTTTCCTATGGCATAAACTTTGTAGCAAAGCGAAGCTTCAAAAAACTAAGGTACTTTCCGTGATGCCACAAACGTTTTTCTGATAATATTTTATACATTTGGGTAATCAAACCTTAATCATTAGCCTATTTTACCAAGCCCCCCATGAAAATTCGCCATCGAGTTCTTTTTCTATTATTTTTACTTTCAATCATTACTTTCCTCGACCGTGTTTGTATGAATGTGGTCAGCAAATACGTAAAAGCCGACCTGCACCTCGACAACCAATCGTTTGGTTATATTCTGGGAGCTTTTTCGTTGGCCTATGCACTTTTTGAACTCCCAACGGGTATTCTTGGCGACCGTATCGGCCCACGAAAAATATTGACTCGCGTAGTACTCTGGTGGTCAGGTTTTACAGCTCTTACAGGTACTGCATTTGGTTTTGTTTATTTACTTGTTGTCAGATTTTTGTTTGGTGTAGGCGAAGCAGGAGCATATCCCAATGCTTCCATTGTTATTTCTCGATGGTTTCCAGCCGTAGAAGTTGGTAGAGCTCAGTCTGTAATTTGGGCAGCAGGCCGCATCGGTGGGGCATTGACACCTCTTTTAGTGATTCCATTAGTACACGCCGTTGGTTGGCGATATGCCTTTTTTATTCTCGGAATCGTCGGCTCGGCTTGGGCTTCGGTTTGGTATTTTTGGTTTCGAGATAATCCTTCCGAGCATAGAGGTATCACTCCACAAGAAATCGAAGAGATAGAATCAGCTCGCCGACAAGCCCCCATGAGCCACAAAATTAGTTGGCAAACCATCGTCCGAAACCCAAATATTTGGGTGCTAATGCTCATGTGCCATTTGTTTTTTTATGCCTCTTATTTCTTCACCAATTGGTCTTCTACTTATTTCCAAGAAGGCCGCCACATGAGCGAAGAACAAGCGAAAAACTTTGTTTCATTATCTTATTTCCTCGGGGCAATCGGTTGTGTAGTAGGCGGTTTTGCGAGCGATATTTTAAGCAAAAAGTTGGGTTTAAAATTCGGACGAAGAATTGTTGGCGTAGCGGGTTTAGGCTCATCAAGCATCTGTTTTTTGGCCGCTGGGCTCACAACTGATAATGAATTGGCTGGCTACTTACTGGCACTTTGTGTATTACTAAAAGACCTAACTTTACCAGTAGCATTTGCCGTTTGTGTAGATATTGGTAAACGAAATTCGGGAACGGTAACAGGTGCAATGAACTTTGCAGGACAAATGGGGGGATTTTTTATTACGATTATTTTCGGTACAATCGTACAACAAACGGGCAATTTCAACTACCCACTTTTCTTGATTGCGGGCTGTCTAATTGTGTCTTCAGTGCTTTGGTTTTTTATTGACCCAACGAAGGAGATTATTGCAATTGATTAAGACATCACGTCAACGTCGGCAAGGTTTTGTATCTTACCGACGTTTTGTATATTTTCTTAAATTTCATAATTCAATAAGGCCTGCACCTCCGCTATATCGTGCTTGCTGGTAAGGTCGGGCAAAACATCGGCAATTTGTATTGTATAAATTCCCTTGGGGTTTTCGTTGGCCCATATACGCACCGTTACAGGAATCTCTTTCTCATTTCTGACTGGATGTAGAGGTGTTTTTTCCAAGAAAGGAATTAAATCGGCACTCGTAAAAGCAAAAATATTCCAGCTAATGCCAATTCTTGGCATTGTTTTCATGATTTCTTCCCACTCTTCATCGTTGGGTTTTTCGAGCAAATCAATCAAATAACCGTCCGAATCTTTCTTGATAATCGCACAATTTCTCACTCGTGCAACGTCATATCCGTCAGTATCCCAATCAAGCATGGCATTTGGATAAGCTTCATCAAGCAATAATTCAAATGCTTTTACGGGGTAAAGATTATCGCCATTGCAGACAATAAATCGGCTACTTTTCCAAGCAGGAAATTGATTGAGGGCTTGCTCAATGGCATCGGTTGTGCCGAGTGGTTTTATTCTATCTTCGGGAATGTGCTGACGTGCAAAGCCAATCTGTAAACCCCAAGCTTTGCCTTCTTGCATCAGTTTCTCATAATGCGGTTGCGAAACAGTATCTTTCGGATTGAGCAAAAGTATAACTTCTTTTACACCTGCTACTGAGGCATTATATAATACATAATCCAAAAACGGGCGACCATCTTTGCCAAGTCCAATCATTGATTTTGGTAAAGTATTGGCTTGTTCAATCAATTTTGAATCGAGGTTCGTATTTCCTTCTAAATTCTTTTTCATGCGAGACGACATCCCGCCAGCTAAAATCAATAATTTCATTTTATTAGTATAATAATACTGCATCGGCCATCCGATGTTCGGTTAGAGAGATTGAGCAACTTAAAATTAGTTGTTCTACAACGTTTTTATTTTATAAATAAAGTTTTTCCAAAATACTGGTTGTTGATGCGTAAACGCACCAAAAATATTCCACTTGAGAATTCGTTCAATAAAATATGTTTGGAATAATTACCGAATATTAAATTCTCAACTGCTTCTGATTTGATTTTTTTACCTAATTTATCGAAAATTTCGACTTCAACTTCTGCTTTTTGTGCCAAATCAAAACTCACAACTACCTGATTATCAGCAGGATTTGGATAAATATTCCAATTTACTAAAGTCTGTTTAGCTTCATTAGCAGTTATTGCCAACGTAACTTTATTTTCGATAACATCCTTCAATATTTTATTCTCAGGGTCAAAAATTACCTTCGCAATTGCCCCTTGAGGCTTAGAAAAAGTAATTTCTTGCGTTGCTTTATCGATAAACACAGTTGTAAGACTTTCCGTACCATCGGCCATAACGATTTTTATATCCACTGGCATCGAAAACACAACAGGGTTTGTACCAGAAGATTGAGTAATCGTAATTTTTAATTCTTTCGATGTTTCAGTTGGGTTATAGATATAAGTGTATTTCGGATAACCTTCGCCATAAACCCATTCCTTAAAAAAGTAGTCGAGTTTCAAGCCTGTGGTTTCTTCGGCTACTTTCTGAAAATCTTCGGTGGTGGCAGCCGCATAAGCTACACTCGAAACAAGGTAGTTTTGAAGAATCTTATAAAACTTTTCATCACCCACAATTCCACGCAACATGTGCAACACCATTGCCCCCTTGGAATAAGTACGAATATTACTAAAAATCTCGGCTTCGCTATTTATATTCTGCACATACAGTGTTCCGACGGCACGTTTCGCACGAGTAGCATTGCCTGCAATATTGGTTTGATACCCACTTTTACCACCCAAAGCTTCGGCATAAATGGCTTCACCGTAGGTAGCAAAACCTTCGTTGAGCCAAATATTTTCCCAATTTTTGCAAGTAATTTTATCGCCAAACCATTGGTGTGTTAGCTCATGGGCTACTAAACTTCCTTCATAACTATTGATTGATGTACACGTTTGGTGTTCCATTCCACCTCCAAAATCACATTGGGCGTGTCCGTATTTTTCTTTAATAAATGGGTAAAGTCCAAATTTCTCCGAAAACAATTTCAACATAAAAGACGTTTGGTCGAGTTGCGTTTTGGTAATGGCCGTAAATGATTCTGGATAAACAAAATGATTCACGGACATCGAATCTTTGGTTGAATATTTAAAATAGTTTTTGTATTCTACATAATTTGAGCAAGCAATCGAAATCAAATATTGAGCAATCGGGTAGCGATTTTTCCATTGATAAGTACGTGTATTATCCTTATTATCAATCACTTTAGTTAAAATTCCATTAGAAACAGACACGAAAGATGCAGGCATTGTAATCCAAACATCCGATGAGTCGGCTTTGTCGGCTGGGGTATCTTTACACGGAAACCAATCAGGCGAACCATAGGGTTCGCTTAAACTCCAAACTACTGGTGCATTGCTACTTCCATGAGTTGCAAACGTAAAACTACCAAAAGCCGAACTATTAGGTTTTCCTTGGTAAAATACAATTACGCTTAAAGCCTGCCCTTGCGGATATGATTTATCGAAAGTTAGATTTACTTTACTTGCATCCTGCACAAAGGGTATACGTTTATTAGCTAATTTGACAGAATCAACTCTGAGCGGACTACGTAAATCTAAAAAACAAGTCGATGAAGCCGAGTTAAGTTTGAAAGCTACCGTAACTTCACCTTTAAGGTATTGTTGGGCATGGGAGATATTCAAATTTAGTTTATAATATGTCACATCAATTTTATCATCACCTGGGTAAGCAATTCGTGCGTTTCGTAAATCTCGAAATCGTTTAAAGGCTGCTTGCTTCGACTCCGAACAAATGGCAGCTCCCTCTTCTTGAGCATATGCAACAAACGATAAAAGACTTATCACAAGCACTTTAAGAGCATTTTCCATATTTCTATTGTTCAAAATTGGTCGTTATTGTTGACTATGTGCTAATTAAAACTCCCAGCGATAACTTAAAATAGGAATCAAACCAAGCTGGTATTGTCTAACGATTTTGTTCTGTAAAAAATCATAATAACTATACGAAACATTTTGATAACTGGCTACATTCTGAACATCAAGGGCGAGTGTTCGAGAATATTTTTCTTTTGATTTCTTTAGATATATACGAAAATCGGGTCTGAAATAATCAGGTTGTTTTACCGTAAAATCATAGGCATCTTGATATACTAATTTCTTTCGGGCGAGCGAAGCAGTCTCATTGATTGCCCTTTCGTAATAACCGCCTAACCATACGGCTCTCAAGCTTGCTCCTAAAATTCGGTCTTTGCTTCTCTCCCACTCTTTTCCTATCGTCAGATTAAAAATATGCTTACCATTATATCGACTATTGCGTCTTACGCCATCATTAATCGTGTAAGAACGGTATAAAGTAGCATTTGTGAGGGCATAAAACCCATTGATTAGATATTGTTGATACGAAAATTCAATTCCGTAGTTTTCGCCATTACCCAAATTGCTTAAAACTCCTAAGGGATACTCTTCAATTAAATTCAGTGCAGAGAAGGCCGAATTCCCTAAGAATGTAGGAACATCAAATATTTTTTGATAATAAAGCTCGGTCTTGAAATATGAGCCTTTTTTGAGTGTGTATTGATGACTCAAAACATAATGATGAGATTTTGTTAACCCAAGATACGCATTTCGTAAATTAGTATCAAAGTAATCGGCTTGAGCAAAATATAACTGAGATGGCTGCAACTGGCTATGCAAACCATAAGCAAAACCAATCGACTGATTGTTTGATAGTTGATAACTAAGCGACAATCGTGGCTCGACTGATTTAGTTTTATTGTAAGTATAATTAAGGTAATGTAAACCGATATTTGCCGTAAGTTTGGGCAATGGCGATAAATGAAAGTTAAAATATGGTTGAATGATTAATCCTGTGGCGTGTCCAACTGCTTTCGACGCATTGAGTGTGACCGACAAAAGTTCGTCGTATTGATGAGTAACAAATACGCCAATTTTCAAACTATTATGGTCGTTTATCTTCAACCTCAGATTGCTTGAAAACGATATTCGGTTTTTCTTCGATGAGTCTGTTTCTGTCAAAAATCTTGTAAATGAAGCTTTGTTCAATATAAAAGCATCTCTTTTGTTTTTTAAGCCAGATGCCACAAGCACAGTTTGCCAAAGTACTTTCTTACCTAAATTTAGATTATGAGTGAGTCCCGCAGCACCCATCTGATTTTTATAATTAATATCAAAACCATCTTTCTGCACTTCCCATTTGGTAGTGTCTCGTTGGGCCTTAAAAATATTACTACTCAAGCCTGCCATGCCAAAAATCGTAAACGTGCCTGCTTTTTTTGTCGGAAAATTAAAATTGAACGACAAATCTTGAAATTTAATATCTTCGCCACCAAATGTAACGCCCATCAAGCCCAAAAGTCCCGTAAACGAATAACGGTAATTAACAAGATAGCTTGCAGAAGGTGACCCTGTCCTACGTTTTCCCAGGGGGCCTTCGGCGGCCAAATCAATACCAATGAGGCCTGCTTGTGCCGTAAATTCATGTTTTTTATCGTTTCCTTTACGCAAACGCATATCCATTACGCCCGAAAGGGCATTTCCATATTCGGCAGGAAAAGCCCCAGTTAAGAAATTCATATTTCCCAACAATTGAGCCGATAGTATATTTACACCACCCGAATTTTGTGTAATACGGTCGCTGAAAGTACCTGCATTACTTAAATGATTAGGGTTTACGATTTCTACCCCCTCCAAACGCCACTGTACGCCATTGGGCGAGTTCCCACGCACAACCATGCCATTGGCCTGGTCGTTTGAATTAGCTACACCAGCATAAGCCGTTGCCAAACGTGCAGGGTCGAGGTACGTGCCTGGGTAACGAAAAATCTGCTCGGTTGTGATATTCTGAATGCTCGTAACTGCCCCCGACAGATTAGCTGACGTAGCTCTCACGACGGCCTCAGCCAATTGGTTATTGGTTGAGTGAAGTTTTACTTCCAGCACCATTTCTTTGCCCGATTCGAGCAAAAGTTCAGATATTGTTTGGCTTTCATAACCCACTGAGCTTACATGCACCTGATACCGCCCAATTGGCATTTTTCCGAGCAAAAAACTACCATCAGCATCGGTTTGAGTGCCTTTTTGTAAATTTACCAGTGTTATTGAAGCTCCAACAATGGGTTGTTCACTAACAAAATCTATTACTTTTCCACGAATAATTTGTGAAGTCGATGGCGTACTTTTTGAACTTGACTGAGCAATCACACCAAAGCTCGTGCCTATCAAAATTATAGCGGTAATAAATCCTCTGTACATCAGTATATAAATTAAAAGAAAATATTTTTTACTGCCTAAATCTAAACATTTAGATACTACAAAGGTTTATCTGTAAATGAATTCAGATATGATATATAGTCAGTTCGAGACCAAATTCTATGAGGAGTTGGATATTTTTTTCCAACCATACGGATTTGGTTTTCTACCTGACCAAAAGCAGTACCGCAAATCTACACAAAACGGATTTCAGAATATAATTTTTTCTATCTCGGAAGCACAAAATGTGTTTTGGATTGAGGTAAATTTTGGTGTAAGGTTTGAATTTATTGAGCAAATCGCCCAGCAATTTCTTAATAATAGTTTTGGGTATCGCCCAGCAGCCAATACGCTGGTAATAAGCATCGGTAAGTTTTTGGAGAAGAAATATTTCCGTTACAAAGTTAGTAACAACGAAGATTTTGACAAAGTAACGCAGCAGATAAAGAGTTTTTTTGAAGAAAAAGGCTTCGATTTTTTAAACATCGCCGATTCATTAAATTTTATTGAAGAAACCCTAAATGACTCGCCAACAATGCCTTGCCGATATTTATACAATCAAGTACATCGGTGTTTTAAAGGGCTCGTGGCCGCAAAACTCAGTGATAACTGCAATTTTGCAACAATTACGAATATTTATCGCCACTTTTTACTAAAAAATGGCACTGACGAAGATTTATTAAGTTACGAACGCTTGATTTCGTTTTTGCATCATTATAATGCGAATTAATTTCAGTGAACATTTATCATAATTCTTATTGAATCACAACAATTGATAACTGTTCACTGATAACTAAAATCACTCTTTTACCACCTTGCTACTCCCCGAAAGGTCAGACTCCACTTTGGCTGCCCCACGATAACGTACTTTACTTGCACCGCTGGCTTTAACTTTTAGCTGTTGGGCTACATTTACTCGGCTACTACTCGCTCCTGAAAGGTACAACGAAGCGTCAGTTGCATCTGTACTAAAAGCATTGAGTGTTGAAGCACCCGACAATTCGGCATAAATTTTATCAGTTTTACCTTCCAACTCAAGCGTTGAAGCCCCTGAAAGGTCAATATCAAAGTTTTTTGCATTGGTGTAAAATGTAGCCTTTGACGCACCTGATAAATCTATTTCTAAATCAGAAAGATTATCAAAACCTTTTACATTCGCTTCAGCAGCTCCCGAAAAATCTACTTCCTTCAAAGTCGGCATTTCTATTTCGATACTCATTCTGTATCTACGTAATCGCCAATTATTTCGGTAATACACTTCCAGCGTACCATTGCGTTCTTTCACAACCAAATCATCCATATCTCGGCTATCGCCCAAAGCTTTGATTTTGTAATCGCTACCTTTTTTAACTGTAATCTCAAAGGCATTACCAATTTCTAAGCCATCAAAATTCTTTACATTAAAAGACTCTTGTACGGCATTTTTGGGGTCAACGGTTTGTTGAAGTACATCGCACGAATTCATGCTTACACTCAATGCAGTTATCACTACAACGGAGGCAATTCTTACATTTTTCATTTTTCTAATAGTTTTTTCACTGATTTGTTTGAAGTTATGACAGCTCAAAATTCATTTCCCCCTACTGTTTTAAAAAATATTTCAGAAAATCTCATTCACCATAGGGGAAACTTTCAACATAGCTGTCTTAATATAAAAGATAGATTAAAGTAAAACCGTAATCCTACCTTTCATCAACTTTAGCCATAAAAAATTGCACATAAAACTTTATGTTTGCACAAAATATTCTTTTTACAATCGGTGGTTTTATCTGAACAAGAAATAGTTGGTGCAATCAGAGAGGGCAATGAGCGTATTTTCGAAGAAACTTTTCGGAAATATTATCAGAGTCTGTGCAACTATGCCAATTCGATTTTGAAAGAAATAGACGAAGCCGAAGAAATTGTTCAAAATTTGTTTCTAAATATTTGGGAAAAACGTAGTGAATTAGAAATCAATATTTCGTTGAAATCATATCTGTATCGAGCGGTGCATAATCATTGCTTGAATCGAATCAAACATTTGAAAGTTCGAGAAGAATATCAGCAATACACCGTAAACTTTTATGATGCTTCGTATGAATCGGTCAGTCAAACGGTACTAAAAAATGAGTTGGAAACGAAAATCGAAGAAGCCATCAGAAAATTACCCGAACAATGCAAACTAATATTCAGAATGAGCCGATTTGAAGAATTAAAGTACCAAGAAATTGCCGAAAAATTGAAAATTTCGCCCAAAACAGTCGAAAATCAGATTGGGAAAGCACTAAAAATATTGAGAGTCGAACTGGCAGAATATTTACCATTGATTATTATTTGTGGCACAACTTTTCAAATTGTGCAGTAAAAAAATGAACGAGAAACAACCAATAACCGAAGAGCTTTTGGGTAAATTTTTGGCACAGGAAACTGATGTCCAAGAGTCGGCATTGGTTGAAGATTGGTTGAAGCAAGATAAAAATCATCAAAAAGAACTCGAAGATTATCAGTTTATCTGGCAACAAGTTGCAAACCTAAAACAAGAAAAGCCAGTTGATGTTGATTTAGCGTGGAACAAAGTAAAAAGCAAAATAACCGCCCGAAAAGAGACAAAAATCATTGAATTTACGCCTAAAAAACAAATTTTCTTCACTCCGATACGCATTGCAGCCGCTATCACACTTTTGATGGCTGGAATATTGGCTATCTTTTTAAATAAGAAAGAAACAGAAATTGTTTCACTAAAAACTACGAATCAAACCTTAGAAAAAACGCTACCCGACGGCTCGGTGGTTTTCTTGAATACCAACACGAACCTAAGCTATCCTACTGATTTTGAAGGAGATACAAGAGAAATTACTCTTTCGGGAGAAGCATTCTTCAAAGTTCAGCGAGATGAAAACAAGCCTTTTATCATTCACGCCAACGGCTCTGATATTCGGGTTTTAGGTACTTCGTTTAATGTACAAGCCTATACAAAAAATGTAAAAGTAAGTGTAGAGTCAGGCAAAGTTGAGTTTAAGCACGAAAAGAAACAAACGCTTTTAGTCAAAGGCGAAGAAGCTCAATTTGAAGCAGACAAAGATACAATCAGAAAAGTGGCTATACTTGATAAAAACACTTATGCCTATAAAACAAAAACGTTTGTATTTGAAGATTCAAGCCTCGAACACGTAATAAAAGTATTGAGCGAAAATTATCATACAAAGATAATTTTGCGAAATAATAGCATCAAAACCTGTCGCCTAACCACTACTTTCACTAACGAAACACTACCAAACGCCCTCAATGTAATTGCAGAAACACTCAACTTGAAAGTTACGCCCGAAGGCGAAAAATATATTATTGATGGAAATGGCTGCGAAAAATAGCGACTTTTAACATTCATCATTCACTAATTCGCTCATTCTTTTATAGGGGAAAACCAAAACTAAAATGTCATAGCACCAAAACACAGTTTTAAATTTATGAAAAAGCTATTAACATTTTTTTTACTGCTCTCAATCACCCCAATTTTTGCCCAAAATCGCCCACCACTCGAACGCATCATTTCCATAAAAATCTCGAACGAACGACTCGACATCGCACTCAAAAGCATTGCCAGTGCAGGAAACTTTAATTTCTCGTATAATCCAGATGAATTTTCAGTCGGAAAAAGAGTTTCGGTGTCAGCACAAAACCAAGCCGTTAGAGAAATTTTGAGTGCTATTTTTGGGAATACCGCAACTTTCAAAAACCGTAACAATTATATCATTCTTAAAAAAGTCAGCGAAGAACCTCAAAAAGATTTTTTCGTGATGGGCTACGTTTCAGACGGAGAAACGGGCTTGAAAATTGAAAAAGCAAGTATCTACGAACCCATAACGCTTGCTTCTGCCGTATCGAATCAATATGGCTACTACCGTCTAAAAATTCCGAAAGAATTAAACAACGTTAATCTTTTGGTTAGAAAGCAAAATTACCAAGACGAACGAGTATTGATTCGTTCAAAACAAGATAAAATACTAAATATCAAACTTTTAGCAACCCAAAAACTCCCAAAAGTTGATACAATTGCTCGATTAATTTCATTTAAAATAGATTCACTTCCCAACAGAAAATTGGATAGTTTACCAGTTATTTATCCAGTAATAACTAAAATTGAACCCATCGAAACCAAAGATTCTATTATCATTGAAATACCAAGAATTGATTATCAACAATATTGGAATACTACCAAAGAACAACTTCTAATTACTCAAAAACGTCTCACAGATTGGTTCGTTTCGACCAAACAAAATATTCATCTTGATAATATCCGTGATACTATTTATCGCACTGCTCAAATTTCGTTGTTGCCATTTATTGGCACAAATCATTATTTGAGCGGAAACGTTATCAATAATGTATCGGTCAATATCATTGGTGGTTATTCGTTGGGTGTGCGTAGTATTGAAATTAGTGGTTTTCTGAATATTGTTCGGGGAAAAGTCTATGGAATACAAGCTTCTGGTTTTGCAAATTTGGTTGGTCAAGATGTAAAAGGAGTTCAGTTAGCAGGTTTTGGTAGCGTAAACGGACGTAATTTCTACGGTGTGCAAGCATCGGGCTTCGGAAACCTCAATGGTGGCAGCACTGGTGGAATCCAAATGGCGAGCTTTGGCAATGCTTCGCTCAAAAACTTTTCGGGAATTCAAGCAGCAGGCTTCGGAAACTTTGTTTTACAAGATGCTTTTGCAAGCATTCAAGCCGCTGGCTTTGGCAATGCAACTATCGGAAATAGTAGCGGATTGCAAATTGCAGGTACAGTAAACTTTATAGGAAAAGATTTTAAAGGAACTCAAATCGCAGGAATGGCAAATTATGTAGGCGGAACAATGAGCGGTTTACAGATTTCACTCTTTAACTATGCTCAGAAAGTCAAAAATAACTACCAAGTTGGCTTATTCAATTTTTCCAAAGAAAGTGAAAATAATATTCCGATTGGACTTTTAAGTTTTGCAAGAAAAGGTGGCTACAAACGCCTCGAAGTGAGTGCCGATGAAGTAAATTGGTTTAATTTAACCTTCAAAACTGGCGTAAAACGCTTTTATAATATCCTGACGGCTGGCTATAATTTTGGCATGACAGATAAACCTGACTTCTCGCTCGGCTATGGTCTGGGTACAGCATGGAAATTGAATCGTACCTTTTGGTTGAATTTTGACGTAGTTTCTTCACATATTCAGCAAAACGGCAATTATTTGAATCTCAACCAACATAGTAAAATTGGTTTGGGTTTAGAAATTCATGCCACTCCACATCTGTCATTGTTTATTTCACCTACACTCAATTTCTTAACCAACAAAGAATCTGGATTGGATTTAGGAAAACTAAACCACTGGAAGATTTCAGAAAAACAAGGCTATTATTTTGGGCAAAGAGCTACACTTACTTCTTGGGTGGGTATTCAAGGGGGAATTAGGTTTTTTTAACCTGTAAAATTAAACCTTAGCAGGTTATCGAAAACCCAATAAGGTTTAATTTATTAAAACCGATACCCCAAATTAAATCCAAATCCACGCAGATTCAAATAGTTTAACTGGCGAACATTATCAATCTTTACTCCTTGATTATCAACAACTAATCCTAAATAATCTTCATTAATTTTGAAAGTTGTCAAAATTTTATCTCTGAGTCGAGTTCTAAAATCATCGTCAAATCCTTCCAGATTTTGCTTTGATTCTCCATGTACGCTTACTCGGCCAAAATGAGCTCCGATAATATAACAATCAAACGTGAAACGATTACCCAAACGAAACTGATGCCCAAGCATTAAGCCAGCAGAAGTCGTTTTAATTTGGGTATCTACGGGTAATTCAAGTCGAACAGGAACACCTTTATAGTCTGTATCTACAAATACAGGTATATCGCCATGAAAATCATTATACTTCCCAAAGATTGATAGATACGTACCAACTGGTGCTCCCTTGCTACCAAAATAAAACCTCATTTCAGGTGTAAGATGATACATGCCGATTGTAGATTCGGCTTTTTTTACATTAGCAAAACTGATATAATCAATTTGAGAATCTGCCAAATCGACATACTTTTCCAACTCTTTAGCATAAGGAAGCAATGCCTTAGGTCTGTAACCAGCCCCTAAAGCCAACGAAAAGTGTCGGCCAAAGGCTTTTTCGTATTGCACGGTTACCGCTTTCATTGCAGCAGCAGAAAGATTAACTTTAAACACTTTGCGTCGTTCTTCTTGAGCAAAAGAATGAATTGAAATAAGAATAAGACAGATAATTTCGAGTTTTTTTTTCACAATTTGGGTATTTCAATACAACAAGTTTCTTAACTTGTCAAATATAAAATTTACTAACAAGTCAGAAACTTGTTCTACATCTCTTAACGAATTTAAACAACTTTTCTGATATTTTTTTCAAATTCAGTTAAATGTTCATCCGTAAAATCAAGGTGAGTAACAAATCGTACTAAGTGCTTACCAAACACCACACAGCCTATGTTTTGTTCACGCATTTTTACTACAAAATCAGCTGCTAAGATACTTTCAGGCAATTCAAAAATCACGATATTGGTATCAATCGGATAAATGTTTTTTACGAACGGAAGTCCTCCTAACACTTTCCCAATCTGCTTGGCACGAGCGTGGTCTTCTCGCAAACGCTCAATATTATTTTCAAGTGCATAAATTCCTGCGGCGGCCAAAAACCCTGCTTGTCTCCAACCTCCGCCCATTACTTTACGTGAGCGGCGAGCTTTTTTAATGAAATCTTTCTTGCCCAGAAGCAACGAACCAACGGGGCATCCCAAACCTTTCGACAAACAAATTGAAATAGAATCGAATAATTCTCCATAAACCTTCGGACTTTCATTGGTTTCTACCAACGCATTAAATAACCTCGCTCCGTCAAGATGCAATGGCAAATTCTTTTCATCACAAACAACCTTGATTTGCTCAATATCTGATAGTTGATAATAACAACCACCGCCTTTGTTCATCGTATTTTCGAGCGAAACTAAACTGGTAGTTGGTTGATGAATATCGTCAGGGTTATTAATGGCATCACGCACTTGTTGGGCATTTAAACGTCCACGGTCGCCATCTAAAAGTTTCAGCGAAGAAAAAGAATTTAAGGCTACTCCTCCACCTTCATATAAATAAATATGTGAATATTTATCACAAATCACTTCGCTTCCAGGCCAAGTATGTACCCGAATCGCTAACTGATTTGTCATCGTTCCTGACGGACAAAAAAGTGCAGCTTCCATGCCGAACATCTCGGCAGCTTTGGCTTCGAGAGCCAATACGGTTGGGTCATCGCCAAAAACATCATCACCTACTTCGGCCATAAACATGGCTTCTTTCATGCCCTTGCTGGGCTTTGTTACGGTATCGCTTCTTAAATCAATAAACATAGTTTGAGATAAAGGTAAATTTCGTTTGCAAAAGTCTAACTTTTTAGGAAATTTTACGTTATAATTAGCATAAAGTTTTGCCGTCAGCAATCAGCTAAAAGTATTTATAAAATAATTCATTGCAAGCCGACTGCCAATTACTGACAGCCGACTGCTAACTAATAAAAAAATGGCAATATTCAACCTTACCGTAAACGGAAAAAAAACTAAAGTAGATGTCGAGCCAGATATGCCCTTACTTTGGGTTGTGCGAGACTTTGTTGGCCTAAAAGGCACAAAATTTGGCTGTGGAATGGCTCAATGCGGTGCATGTACAGTACATGTAAATGGAGAAGCAACACGCTCGTGTCAGATTCCAGTTTCTTCTCTTCCTAAAAATGCGAAAATTACAACCATCGAAGGCATTGGTGAAACACAATTACACGCTGTTCAACAAGCTTGGATTGACGAGCAAGTACCACAATGTGGGTATTGTCAGTCAGGACAAATCATGTCGGCGGTGGCATTATTGAAATCAAATCCAAACCCTACCGATGCTGACATTGATACGTACATGAGCGGAAACCTTTGCCGTTGCGGTACTTATGACCGTATTCGCAAAGGAATTCACCGTGCAGCTGAAAGTTTGAAAAAGTAATCTTTAAGCCTTTAATTCAAAACTATGGAACATATTAATACCTCACGCCGCTCATTTATCAAAGCTGGCTCTCTTACGGGAGTCGGTTTAATGGTTGGCCTCAATACATTTGCACGAGAGAAGAATCCAAAGAAAATCTCTCATACTAACCCAAAATCGGCAGTTTTCGACCTCGAAATTAATCCTTTTATCATCATCAGTACTGATGGAAGCATTGCTTTGATTAACCCTCGCCCCGATATGGGACAGGGTTCTACGCAAGCAGCCCCATCGCTGATTGCCGAAGAATTGGAAGTGAGTTTAGATAAAGTAAAACTCATTCAATCAGGTGGACAAGAAAAATACGGCAGCCAACAATCGGGCGGTAGTAGCACTGTGCGTGGCTTGTGGAATTCACTACGCAAAGCTGGTGCAGCCGCCAAAGAAATGCTCATCGAAACAGCCGCTAAACGCTGGAATGCTTCAATAGCAGATTGTTACGCCCAAGATGGTAAAATTTATTTGAAAAATTCTGATAAATCATTCACCTATGGCGAATTAGTGGATGATGCTTCAAAATTACAGGTTCCGAGAAATCCGAAGCTCAAAGACCCGAAAGATTTCAAGATTTTGGGCAAATACAACAAACGCCTCGATGTACCTGAGCGTGTAACAGGAAAAGCCGTTTACGGAATCGACATCGAAGTACCAAATATGGTTTATGCTTGTATGCAGCACTCACCAGCCATTCACGGCAAAATCGTTTCGATTGATGATAGCGAAGCTTTGAAAGTAAAAGGCGTTTTGCAAGTTATCAAGACCAAAAGACCAATGCCGCACCGTGGAGCAGACGCAGTTGCAGTAATAGCAACCAACTGGTGGGCAGCTCTCAAAGGCAGAAAAGCCTTGAAAGTAACATGGGATAACGGTGATTTAGCCAAAACTATGTCAACCGATAACTATTTTACGGCTACTTACGAAGCAGCGAAGAAAGAAGGTATTAGATATGAAGAAAAAGGCGACTTCAATGCAAAATTTGCGAATGCCAAGCAGAAACTTGAAGTTAATTACGAAACTCCATTTTTGGCTCATGCTCCAATCGAGCCAGAATGTGCGGTTGTACACGTAAAAGACGATGGCACTGCCGAAGTTTGGGCTCACGTACAAGGTCCAGATGGAGGTTTGGCTGATGTTTCGAGAGCATTGGGCATCAGTAAAGATAAAATCAAATTTAATGTGCCGCTTTTGGGGGGGTCGTTTGGTCGAAAGGCTTACCATGATTATCTGAACGAAACATGTTTATTGGCAAAAGAATTAAAAAAGCCAGTAAAAATGATTTGGACTCGTGAAGATGATATTACGCAAGGGCCATATCGCCCAGGTATGTTGAGCCACATGCAGGGTTTTGTTGATAATGGAAAAATCACTGGTTTTCACCACCACGCTATTGGCGAATCTATTGTTGGTCAGGTATTTGGTGGTTTAGCTCCTGACGAATCAGACCCGTGGTTATCGGGCGAAATCAGCACTGAAAATAGTAAATATGAATTTCCAGTTTCAAAAATTTCTTGGACAAACGTAAAAACCGAAATTCCAATCGTTTGGTGGCGTTCGGTTTATGCTTCAAATTTTGGATGGGGACAAGAATGTTTTATTGACGAATTAGCTCAACTCGCAGGAAAAGACCCACTACAAGCTCGTTTGGATTTAGTGAAAGATGCTCGTTATAGAAAGGTGCTGGAAACAGTTGCAGAAAAAGCGAATTGGAAAGAAAAACTCGGAGCTGGACAAGGTAAAGGAATAGCCGTTTTTGCGTCATTTGGTAGCATTTCGGCTTGTTGCATTACGGTTTCAAAAGATGGTGCGGGTGTAAAAATTGATAAAGTAGTATCGGTACTCGACTGTGGATATTACGTAAACCCCGACCACGTAAAAGCCCAAACCGAAGGCAATATCGTGATGGGAATCACGGCGGCCATCAAAGGTGGAATCACGTTTACGAATGGCGTTTGCGACCAAACTAATTTCCATCAATACAACGTCATGCGATTGAATGAGGCTCCAAAAATGGAAATTCACATCATCGACAGTGGTGAAAATCCAGGTGGTGTTGGCGAGCCAGGTTTACCACCAATCGCACCAGCACTGGGAAATGCAATTTTTGCGGCCACTGGAAAACGTATCAGGAAATTACCTTTTGATATTACGAATTTGGGGTAGAACTTCGCAAATCATAGAAATATCCGTTACTTCTTGTAAGACAAAGCGTCTAAGAACGATAAACTCTTAGACGCTTTTATTTTTAGTTCAATGAAAAAGACTCTTTTTATATGATTATTTCTCTTACTTATTTCTTCTCTTTTTGCTCAAAAAAATCGAGAAGAAACAAATTGTAGTCAAACTACAATAAAGCAACTTTCTCTAAAAGAGAATGTAATTAGTAAACGTAAAAAACGTTCAGAACTAAAACCTAAAAGTTCAATAACGAATAGCAATTTCGCTGAGCATAATTTCAAAAGTTTTACATGCTGGGGTTTTCTTCCAAGGCAAAACCATAATCTCGCTCAACTTTACAAATCCGAGTTTTGTAGGCTTTGTACCATTCTTTTCGGCCTGTTTGTTGAGCAATCTGATGCTCTGCATTTTGTTTCCAGTGTTTAATATCCTCCAAACTTGCCCAGTAAGAAACCGTAATCCCAACCTCATTCCTGGCCGATTCTATGCCCAAAAAGCCTCTCATTTGGCTACCCAATTCAACCATTCGTTGAGCCATATCGCTATAATTATTATCCACTTCTGTGCGAATTGATGTAAATATTACGGCATAATAAGGTGTAGAAGGTGTGTTTGCTATCATTTTAATAAGTGATTAAAACCAAAATAAAAAAGTCACTCACCACAAGGCAAATGACTTAGTAAAAGTGAATTTAGTAAATTTATTTTAGATACCAAATATTCCCATTTTTGGTAGCATACATAGTAAGTTGATGATTTTCTGTAAGTTTATTCAATTCTGCCTTGGCTTCTTCAAGGCTTTTATTGGCCAAAACTGCAAATTCTTTGGCCGTCAGGCTATTGTAATGCTCAAAGAGATGTTTCCAATCAGCATCAAAACTATGTTTGATAATATCACTTTTTAAGGCTCTCAGCTTATTTTCAAACTCTGAATAAGGTTTTGCTCCATACAAAAACAAGGCGTTATTGTCTTTATCTGTAAAAAACAACGAAGGAAATCCACGAACGCCCATCTGGCGTGCCAATGCCAAATCTTCTTGGAAAAGAGTTTGAGCTTGTCCATCAAAATCTTGCTTAAATTTCACTACATTCAACTCCACTTCTTGAGCAGCTTGCTCGAGAACCTGCCATTTGGTAATGTTCTTTTTTTCAAGAAAAACCATTTCTCTGATTTTTCTTAAAAACAAAATTGCCTTTACATTATCTTGCATTTGAGCGGCCTTGAAAGCTACCGATGGCGGATATGATGACGACAGCGGGTCTTCCAACCAAACATCGCCATCAATTGGCATTTCATAGTGATGGCTCACTTCGTCCCAATGATATGCTACATCACTTGGTTTATTAATACCTCCACTATTATATGACCAATCTTTCAGCAAACCACCCATGTGATATTCTACCTCCAAATACTGGCCATATTCGAGCTTTAAACGTCGTAGTTGCGGTTCGATTCCCCAACAAGACGAACAAATAGGGTCGGTAAAATAAATAACCTTGATAGGTTTCAGATGAACTTTAGCATTAATTTCCACTAAAGCTTCGGGCATTTCGGTACCGCAGATACCTGTTTCGATATCACACAGCATGGGATTTGAGTTTTGCATGTTTGTTAAGATTTGAGCATTGCGTAGACTCAGTAATGAACTTCAAATCAAAAGTTTAAAGAAAATTTTCGTTTTTATTCTTCACTTTTTATGACAAATACTAATAAAGATGCAAAATGAGCATGAACCTATTTGTATAAAAATTATGTTGCAAAGGTGCAACTAAGATAAATACTTGTCAATTAGTCAAAAAAAGATGACTACTGATTTTGAAAAAATGAAAGAAATAAAATGCCCTGCCGAAGAGCTACTAAAATCAATTGCAGGAAAATGGAAACCACAAATTTTATTACTCGCTATCGATGTACCTGTGCGATTTAATGCACTTCTACGCCAACTGGAAGGCTCTAATAAACAAGCCATTGCAACGGCTCTGAAAGAATTAGAAGCAGAAGGAATTTTGACCAAACAGACTATTCAGCTAAAACCACTACACATCGAATATAGTTTGTCGGAAAAAGGCCGAAAGATAGTGCCGCTGCTACAACAACTGGAAGATTTTTAAAAACAAAAAGCACCGATGATTACAAATCGGTGCTTTTTGTTTTTAAATTCTTACATACGTTTATTTCCCTTTACGCTCAATCTCTCGCAAATTTTCCATTTTCTTATTACGCAAGAAGCCCGTAATGTCTTCAAAGTGTTCTCGCACACGTTTGTTACCAAACTCAAAAACTTTTGTAGCAAGGCCTTCCAAGAAATCACGGTCGTGAGAAATCAAGATAATTGTACCTTCAAAAGCACGAAGAGCATCTTTGAGAATATCTTTTGTTTTCAAATCCAAGTGGTTGGTCGGCTCATCAAGAATCAATAAATTTACTGGTTCGAGCAAAAGTTTCACCATCTCCAACCGAGTTTCTTCTCAACCTCAACGCCCACGCAGTTTTTTGTTAATATCATCGCCCCGGAACAT
>JAIYBU010000029.1 GCA_027488335.1 Cytophagaceae bacterium | reverse complement strand
TTTTTTTTTTTTTTTTTTGCAAAAAATTGAATGCTTATTGGTTTTCGGCAGCCCAACCCCACTTCCCAAGAATTTTTGTGAGCGAACTTCGAGTAGATGATTTATCAGAAAAGGCCCAAAGAATCATCAGAAGTTATACCGACGAGGTAAAATCTGACCCAGCCGATAGTTTGGATTTGAATGATGGCGTGGCCGTTGATGAATTTCTGCATAAACCACTATGGCGAACACCCACTTGGGAAGATTACGAAGCACTCCAACAAGAAAGTGAGTATGCAGCTTGGGTAATTTATAACCGATATTACCTCAATCATTACACCATTAGTGTGCATAATCTGAAAGAAGGCTACGGTACAATTCAAGAATTTAATGCTTTTTTGGAGAGAATTGGAGTAAAGCTAAACGATGCGGGTGGCAAGATAAAAATCAGTCCCGATGGCGGTTTATTGCAAAGTTCGACAGTGGCCGAAATGATTGATGCGGAATTTGCAGATGGAAGTACGCACGCAATTTCGGGAAGTTATGTAGAATTTGCCGAAAGAAAAGTGTTGCCTCAATTTGCGGGAATACCGATTGATAAAATCGAAAGAATTCATCGCCGTGATGGCTTTGAAACGGGTAATGCTGATAAGATTTTTGAAAGTACATTCACAAGCCAAACCATGAAGGCTGAAATGTAAGTTTTTTTCTTCGTTGCCTAAGCAGAGTCGAAGGCAACGAAGAAAATCACAAAATATTTCACAAATTCGCCATCAACCAAGCCTTGAAGTCAGAAAACTCCGTTGACATCGGTGTTGCTTGTTTTTCTAAATTCAATAAATCAGAAAGGCGTGTTGGAATATCTTGTTTGCCAACCACTTCTTCAACTACATCCAAAAACTTGGCGTAATGTGCCGTTGAGAAAAATACGCCACTAACTGGCTCTGAAAGTGTATTTGTGAAAGCCTTCAAACCCAAATACGCAACAGCTGTATGAGGACACATTACATAACCCGTGCGGTCGAATACATCTTTCATGGCTACTTTTGTTGCTTCATCATCGTAGAAATATCCAACAACCAAACTACGCATTGTGTCTAAATCATTATCAAGCAGGGCCTTCATACGAGGAAAATTACTTGGATTCCCAACATCCATTGCATTGGAAATGGTTGATAATGAAGGACTTATTGGTTCGTAAACGCCACTTTCTAAATAAGCTGGTACAACATTATTTACATTAGTAGTAGCAATAAATTTATGCACAGGCAAACCCAATTTCCAGGCGATGATTCCTGCACTCAGATTACCAAAATTTCCACTCGGAACCGACATCACGACGGGTAAATCCACTCCCGATTTCTTTAATTGAGCATACGCATTTACATAATAAAATGCTTGCGGAATCAGACGAGCGATATTGATTGAGTTGGCCGAAGCTAAATCAAACTTATCAGTTAATTCTTTATCCAAGAAAGCCAATTTTACGAGTTTTTGGCAATCATCAAACGTACCGTTTACTTCTAAAGCTCTTACATTTTCGCCGAGGGTTGTCAGTTGTTTTTCTTGAATATCGCTTACTTTTCCGCTTGGGTAAAGAATCGTGACATCAATATTGGGTGTTTTGAAAAAGCCCTGAGCTACTGCCCCACCCGTATCGCCCGAGGTTGCCACCAAAATATGGATTTGCTTTTGAGATTTTTGCAAAAAATACGACATCAAAGCAGCCATAAATCTTGCTCCAAAATCTTTGAAAGCCATCGAAGGCCCATGAAAAAGTTCTAAGCAATACGTATTTGCCTCAACCTCAACAATCGGTGCAGTAAAATCAATCGCATTATTGATTAACAGACGTAAGTCTTCGGTAGGAATATCTCCTCCGATTAGTGCGTTTGATACCTCAAAAGCAATTTCTTGCAAACTAAGATTCTGAACATTTTCCCAAAAAGATTGTGGCAATGGTCTAAACTCTGTTGGCATATAAAGTCCGTTATCGGGCGGAAGCCCACGAAAAACGGCTTCGGCTAAATCTACCTCAGGACTTTGGTGGTTTGTGCTGTATAATTTCATAAGTAATTTCTTTAGATACAAAAAAACCTGCAAGGTCAAATAAAGACCTTACAGGTTTAAAGAAGTACTATTTTAACCCAACATCTTTACGAAATCATCGAATAAATAGCGAGAATCGTGCGGGCCAGGTGATGCTTCTGGGTGATATTGTACCGAAAACGCTGGTTTATCTTTCCTACGTATACCTTCAATGGTATTATCATTGAGGTTTACGTGCGTAAGTTCGACATTTTCGATGCTTGAAACTTGTTCAGGTTTTACGGCAAAACCATGATTTTGTGACGTAATTTCGCAAAGCCCAGTACGTAGATTTTTCACGGGGTGATTCAATCCACGGTGGCCATTTTTCATTTTATAAGTTCCGATTCCACTGGCTAAAGCCAATAACTGATGCCCCAAACAAATACCAAAAACAGGCTTATTGGTTTCGATTATTTGTTTGATAGTTTCAACTGCGTAAGGCATTGCAGAAGGGTCGCCAGGGCCATTTGATAAGAAATAACCATCTGGATTAAAGGCCGCAATTTCTTCAAAACTTGTTTTGGCGTTGAAAACCTTGCAATAACAATCTCTTTCAGTAAAGTTTTTTAAGATGCTTTTCTTTACACCAAAGTCCAAAACCGCTACTCTGTATTTTGCATCTTCGTTACCCAAATAATACGCTTCTTTTGTACTTACTACCGATGATAATTCGAGTCCATCCATCGAAGGCACTTTCTTTAATTCGAGTGCTAAAACCGCTGGGTCAAGGATTTCGGAAGAAATAATGCAGTTCATCACGCCCGCATCACGGATATGACGCACGATTTGACGAGTGTCAACATCACAAATTCCTACGATATTGGCACGCTCGAAGTATTCTTGCAGAGAAAAATCGGCAGTTGCACGAGAGTAATAGTGATTGGCAAAGGCATTGCAGACCATTCCACTAATTTTCACACTCGAAGATTCTTCTTCGTCATCCAAAACAACACCATAATTTCCAATGTGCGAAGTAGTATTGATGACTACTTGACCAAAATACGAAGGGTCGGTATAGATTTCTTGGTAGCCTGTCATTCCTGTATTAAAACAGATTTCGCCAGCCGAAGTACCAATTTTGCCGAGTGCTTTTCCTTTGAAAAAAGTGCCATCTTCAAGGAGTAGAAGGGCATCAGAGGGTTTTTGATTCATCGAAGAATTATAAAAGAGTTCCGAAAATACTTATGGTTATCGGAGAACAAAGGTAGTAAAAAAATGTTAACTGCCCTTTTATTTCTTGATTAAATACAATATATACACAGATAAGTAATAACAACTCAATCTTTCTTAGTATTATTTCGGAAGAACTGGTCACGAGTTACGTTGTCACGAGGTGCGGCCGCAGCTCCTGCTTTCCATGATTGGTCTTTCCAAGCACCACTTTTTACGGCCTTCACGAAGTTTACCCACGCAAACGGATTTAATAATGGATTGGTCGTAACGGCTCCTCGATTCTCCATTTGTTTGATAAACTGATTTTGTCCGTAACGATAATTAGCATCGGCACTCATGCCATGCACGGATGCCATTTTGGCGATGTTTTCTGGGCTATACGTTTCGGCCAGAATTTTGCGTTCTCGGTCGTCGGGAAGTTTCATATCGACCAAGGCTTGTTTAAATTCTTCTTCGGTACTAAAAGGATACACCTTAACTTCTTTTAACATTTTTGAATCGGTTTGAAGCTCAACAAATACCGAATAATCCACATCTGCTTTTTTGGGAATAATATGAAATTGCTTCTTGAAACCTAAATAGCTAAAATTAATGGTATCGCCAGGGAAAACACCCAATACAAAATAACCTTTACTATTGGAAAGCGTGCCTCGACCCGCCCTCGGAATCGTGATGTATGCTCCAGGAAGTGGCTCTTTGGTTTGGCTATCAATCACCAAACCCGAAAATGTAATATATTTTATTTCGCCCTGTGAAAAAGCTAAATTGCTCATTATCAAGGCCATAAATATCAATAAAAGTGTAATTGTATTTCTCATTGTGAGTGATTCAACCAAAAATTTTCAGAAATGTAACAATAAAAGGCATTGAAAGCAATAGCCCGTCGAATCTGTCCATAAACCCCCCATGTCCTGGAATTGTGTTGCCCGAATCTTTAATGGATATGCTTCGTTTAAAGAGCGATTCAACGAGGTCGCCGAGTGTGCCTGTTATAAATATAATGACCGCTACACCATACCATTGCCAACTTAACAAGCTTTCGAAATACTTTGTTAGAATTAACGCCACAATTAATGAAGTTATTGCCCCACCAAAGAAGCCTTCCCATGTTTTCTTGGGCGAAACTCGCTCAAAAAGTTTTCTTTTTCCGAGAAATCTTCCTGCAAAATAAGCACCTGTATCATTTGCCCAAAGAATAAATAAGCATCCTAAAATTAATTGTGGAGCATACCCGTGATTATCCGTCAAAACCATTTCGTTGATGAGTGCAAACGGAACTGCCACATAAATGATTCCCAAAAATGTATAACCTAAATTAGCAAACGGTTTGGTATCTGTTTTACGATAAAGTTTGATAAAAAAAGTAGTTGTGAGCAACGGAACGATTAGATAATAAAATTTAAAAGGCAATAACTCTTTTTCGATAAAAAATGTAAGTGTGTTTAGCACAATTCCACAAAAAGTACCATAGACACTAAGCGGATGATTTTCGTCGAGTTTGAGAAGTTTATAAAACTCTCGTTGAGTCAGAATGCTAATAGTCAGAAACAAAATCCAGAAAGTCCATTCGTTGTAGAGTACGCCGCCCAAGATGATAGATACGCCCACAACTGCCGCAATGGCTCTTTGAGAAAGGTTTGAAAGATTATTGAACTTCGAGGTCATTTTGGTTGAATATGTCGATTACTACTTTTGCTATTGATTCTTGCTCGTCAGTTACTTGTATTTCGTAGTAACCAATAAGGTAATTACTATCTTGTTTGTTGAGTACAACGGCCATTATTTCGTGCGTTTGTAGCTCATTTTTTAATAATTCGGCTTTAAAAACATTTTTGGTTTCAAAAACTTTTACCCAGTTTGCCATTTTTATCGTGTTTGTGAATTTTATTCAAATATAGGGCGAAAATCTTAAAAAGTAATAGCTACAATGGAATGACATTTTCGTGTTCGTTTTTTTGTAATGCAAAAAGCCAGAAATTACTTTAAAAATCAGACTTAATACTTTTTCATGCAGATAATTTTTGTTGATGACCACCAGCTTTTTGGGCAATCGCTTTCTTCGTTGTTGGGACAGATGAAGGAGGTCAAAAACATCAATATTTTTCAGTGTGAAAGGGAAATTTTAAGCTTTTCGGGAGTAAATTCGGTCGATGTCGTAATTTCAAACCTATAAATATCAGAAATAAATCAAAGTGCTGATGCTGACAATTGATGACAAACCGTATAAAATAAAATCAGACAAGCTATTGCGACGGGTGTTTCGAGATGTTTACTGAATGATACCGACAAAGCCGAAATCGAAGAGGCTATAAAAAACTGCCTCCATTATTCCTCTATTACAGCGAAAAACGTTAGAAAATAATTACGGCTGGTGAGAAGCATAAATCGCTGATTGATAAACAATTATCTCATTTTTTTCAACCTATGAGGTTGATGTATTAAAGTTAGTTGTTCAAGAATCACGATGGAAATCTTTGAGAACAACTTTCCAATAAAGGCAACTTAAATCTCATTCACCGAGCCACATTAATAAATCTGAAATTCCTAATGGGTTTCGAGAAAATAACTTTCAGTATGTGGCATATATTTTCTACTGGCGAAAAAATAGATATTTTACGTAGAAAAATAAGGTTTTAGGATTTGAATTGAGAAATGAGGTATTTAGACAAGAGATAAAAGTTTTTGTATAAGCAGGGTAAAAGCAATAATTTCTCTTGTCTAACTTCTTTTGTCTATCAATAAAAAGTTCTACTTTAGTGGCTTCAAACAAAAAATTTAAGCCATTATGCTCAACGTTGCCCTTGTCGGATTCGGACTTTCGGGGAGATACCTCCAAGCTCCATTCTTTCTCACAAACCCAGATTTTAATCTAAAAACTATTGTATCGGGTTCGCAAAACCCACAAGCTATATACCCAAGCGTAGGCGTTGCCCGTAGTATTGACGAAGTTTTGGCCGATACCGAAATTGATTTAGTGAGTATTGCCTCGCCAAGTCATTTGCATTTTAGCCAAGCTAAACAAGCACTATTGGCTGGCAAACACGTATTGGTCGAAAAACCTTTCACGGCAACCGTAGCTGAAGCCGAAGAATTAATTGAACTATCAAAAAAGCAAGGAAAAGTACTTTCAATCTTCCAAAATCGCCGCTTTGATAGCGATTTCTTAACGGTCAAGAAAGTAGTTGAAAACAAACTTTTGGGTGAATTGGTAGCTTTTGAAGTCCATTTCGACCGTCATAAACCTATCTTAAATCCTAAAAAATGGAAAGAAGAAGTTACGCCAGCCAACGGAATTTTGTATGATTTGGGGGCTCACATCATCGACCAAACGATTGTGCTATTTGGTTCGCCAATGGCAGTTTCGGGCGAAACTTATACACAGCGAGAAGGCTCAAGTATTGATGATGCTTTTGATATTAGACTCGACTACGGAAAACTAAAAGTGACACTAAAATCGAGCCTTTTGGTGAGAGAAGAAGGTCCAAGATATATCATTCACGGCACAAAAGGCTCTTTCGTAAAATACGGAATTGATGTGCAAGAAGACCACCTAAAGGCAGGACTTTTCCCTCGAATGGAAGGTTTTGGTGTTGAACCTAAAGATAGATGGGGAGTTTTGAACACCGAAATCGGCGGGCAACATTTTAGAGGACATATAGAAACCGAAGCTGGAAATTGGGATTTGCTTTTTCAGAACTTACATGCTGCCATCGTTGAAGGCAAAGAATTATATATAAAACCAGAGCAGGTTTTAGAACAGATACGAGTAATTGAAATGGTGAAAGGGATTTAATGAGTGTTATCCAGTTCAGGAGATTTATTTTCTTGAACTGGATTTGAACAATACAAAAAGTACTACAAAACTTTCTTATGTTGGAGAATTGTGAATAATATTACGGACCATGATAATAAAATACTTAGCCTCGTTTTTAGCGTTAGTGCTTAGTTCGGTTTGTTTCGGACAACAAGACGCCAATTTAAAGAAATTAATGCAAGAACATCTAAAACTAAAAGGTAAAAAGCCTGTTTTCAGTATTCAAACTTATATTTCAAACGGAGAAATAATATTTAATGAGGCTGTTGGTTTGGCTGACGGAAAAGAAGTAAAGGCGACGAAAGACAATCAATTTAAAATTGCAAGTATTACCAAAACTATGACAGCAGTGGTAATACTTCAAATGCAGGAAGAGGGAAAGCTAAATATAGACGACAAGGTTTCAAAGTATTTGAATGATATACAATTTGTACGAATAAATGAAGTGCATTTTTTTAACAAAACACCTTATGGAAATAACATTACATTGAAACAACTTTTACAGCATAAAAGTGGAATTTCTGACTTATTTACTGATACGGCATTTAGATTTTATTTAAATGAATATTTACATAAGAAACAGGAATGGAATTCAGAAAAGCTTATGAAACGCTACTATAAATATGGACTTAATGAAGTTGCTCACTTTGTACCCGACAGCGGTTATTATTACTCTGATACAAATTATTTTTTGCTTGGTTTAATCATTGAAAAACTTTCAGGACAAACATTGGCACAGCAATTCCGTCTAAGAATTTTTGAGCCATTAAAAATGTATAATACATATTTTGAGTACTATGAACCCTTGCATGGAAATGGGAAAATGGCTCACTCATTTTTAGGGAAACGGGACATAACAAAGACACTAAATACTTCTTATGATTGGGCTGGTGGCGGTGTAGTATCTACTACTTCCGACCTTGCAATTTTTATAAATAGTATTTTTAACGGCAAGCTTTACAAAAATGACGCAACATTAAATTCGATGACAACAATGTCGCCACATCCTTTAAAATCGGGACGAGTTAGTTACTATGGTTTAGGCCTGTATCAATATAATTTTAACGGTGATATTTATTACGGACACGGAGGTTTTTGGGGTTCCCTTATTGCTTATTGTCCATCTAAAAAAATAACCTTTTGCGGTAGTGTAAACCAAGTAAACCCAAGTTTCAATTCCAATGAGTTCATCTCAACTTTATTAAAATATTTCAACACTTCTAATCCGTGACAAAAAGTACTACGCACAACATGGGTTTATAGCAAGTGGGGCGAACAGAAGTTATTGAACATTGGTAATTCTTTTGTACTTTTGTTTCGGCAAACGCAAATCTATTAAACTTTTATAAGTAACTGAACAGCAAGTTTTTATATTGGCGTATATTAGGGCAGAAGTGTTTCAAATTCCTCACCTAACCACAAGCCTATTCGTTGGTAGCAACCTTAATAAATGCCCTACAATCATTGAGCAGACAGTCCTCCCCTTCGTTCGGTTGAATTTCCAATTTATTAGGTGTTTCAATCGTTTTTACAAATACATTTCTCAATCTAAAAAATATCAGGAAGGGTATTCTCAAACTCTAAAATCAATAAGTTTTCAAACTAAAATCCATTAAAAATAAAAATCCCAACACAAACGGCTGGGACTTTATAGTTCTAACAACAAACTGTATGGGTCACATACAGGAAAAATCTTTAATGCTTTGTGCTATTGATGCGTATTTTGGATGATTTCGGTTATGAGTTACAACCTAAAACTAACGAAGCGAAAAAATGTTTACAATTTCTGTGAAGAAAAGTAAATACGCTTTTTATATTCATAATTTGTTTATGAGTGTAAATGTAAAGCACAGAAGCTTGCCCGCCAAAACTTTTTTTTTAATTTACACAAAAGGATTTTTTATTAGATAAATGGAAAGAGACATTTTATATCTGTTGCTTGATAGTTTTTCTCTACCTAAGCTTCGATAGCTATGTGATTCTTATACCAACTATTTTTGAGTACATTACCCTATAAAAAAACGTCGGCAAAAACCCACAGTGGAGCTGCTTGCCGACGTTAAAATACTCCTTAAAAATTACTTCTTAGCATCAATATCTTTCAAAAGCACTTCAACTGCGGCTTTGAGTTGGTCGTCGGTGCCTTTGGCAATCCAATCGGGTTGGTTTTCTACGATAACATCTGGTATGGCAGGTCCAAGTTCTTGATTTTTATCAGTCGCTTTCGTAAACCATCCACGGAAAGGCAAACGCACAAATGAACCATCCATCAAGGCTTTTCCACCTGTCGAAATGACCGAACCATTGGTCGGAACTCCCACCAATTTACCAATTCCAAGTGTTTTGTAAGCGTGCGAGAAGATTTCAGCATTTGAATAACTTCCTTCATTACAGAGTGCAATAGAAGGTTTTGTCCAAGCGGCATACACCAAGCGTTCGCCCGTTGGATAATACTCTTTAAACTTCAATTTATCTTTTTCTAAATCATTGCTCGCTCCTCTCGGAATTGTGTAGGCATGTTGCTTATAGTTCAGAATCGCCATTAAATAATCGGTCGTTGAGCCTCCGCCATTATAACGCACATCAATCAATAAGCCTTCTTTTCCATAACCTGCTGCGGCAAATTCACGCTCAACCACTTCAAAACTCGGAAAATCCATGCCTTTGATGTGAATATATCCCAAACGTCCGTTTGAATATTTTTCAACTAATTTCTTGCGATTCTCTACCCACTCGTCATATAAATTATTTGAAATACTGGCCGTCAACCTGATAACAACTTCACGAGTTTTACCATCGGCAGCTCTTACGGTCAATAAAACTTTTTCATTCACCAAACCATTCAATAATTCATAAAAATTAGCATTTTCACTTACCAATTCGCCATTTACGGCCGTAATTACATCGCCTTCGTTGAGTTTACTTTTTTCTTTATCGGCAGGTGTTTCAGGCACAATATGATTGATTTTTACACCACCATTTACAGGTATAATTTCAGCACCCAGCAATCCAGTTGCTTCACGTTGTGTTTCGGCACGTTCGGTTACAGTTAGTCCCATGTGGCTTGAGTTGAGTTCGCCCAAAAGCAGATTAAACATATCTCTAAAATCATTGCCTGTGCTGGCATTTACACAACGTTCTTTATACTTATCGTGTAGCTTTACCCAATCGTTTCCATGAAATTTAGGGTCGTAGAAACCATCACGAATAGTACGCCATGCTTCCTCAAAAACCTGTGTACGCTCGGCGGTATAATCAATTTTCATTTTTGAAACAAAAGGCAGATTCTCCGATGCACTTGTTTTAATATCAATTCTACCTAACGCTCCCTGCTTGGTAAAATACAAGTATTTCCCTTCTTTATCCATCGAAACGCCACTCGGATTTGCTCCGCCTTTCGTAATCTCTTTCAAATCTTTTCCGTCCCATTTGATGCTGAATAAATCACGGCCTTTGGCATTGCTACTGCTGGTTGTGTAGTAGAAAGTTTCTCCGTCTTTCGAGATTACGAGGTCGCTTTCGTCGCTTGGGAAGTTGGTTACTTGCACGACACGCTCATAGATTTTATCGAAGTCAATCTTGATAGGCTTCGGTGCTTTGTCTTTTTTATCGCTTGATTTTACTGGAGTGGCTTCAGCTGGCGTTTCACGCTCTTGCCAATCTTGGATTTCTTTTTCCCAATCTTCTTTTTTGAGCCACACAAACCAAACATCACCACTACGACCCACACTTCGCTCCGAAATAAAACCTAATTTCGAGCCATCAGCACTCCAAAATGGACGACTATCACCTCTTGGGTGCATCGAAACATTGACTGGTTTTGACGAATTATCGGCCGCATGAATGAAAACTTCTTCATTGAAATAGAGGTCTTCAAGTGAATAGGCCAACCATTTATTATCAGGACTCCACACGATACTACGAGGAGATGTCCAACTCTCATTCAAGATTTTTTCGTTGCTCAATTTTCCATCGGCAGAAATATCAGCTACCACAAAAGTACCTCTGCCACGCACGTAGGCAATTTTTTTACCATCGGACGATACACTCAAGCCATTTTCATCGGTTGGAGTCTTGGTGAGTTGCGTGAGTTCGTGCTTCAAAGACTTAAAAATATTTCGTTGCGTTGTATCGGCCGAACGAAACATGTACATATCGAAGTTTCCATTGGCACGGTCGCTCGTAAAAAGTAAAGTTGAATCATTCAACCAAGTGGGTTCAATATCACGAAAACCATGCTCTGAAACATTAATACTTCTTGATTTTTCTTTATCGGCTTCTTTCAAGAAAATCTCTCCACGAATTGAATATGCCAATAGTTTGCCGTTGGGCGAAACCGCATATTGGCTTGCTCCTGTGGTAAACGTTTTTTGTTCGAAGGCATCAAGGCGGTCATCAGCACTGATTTTTATAGTGAGTTTTTGGGTAGCCCCTCCCGATGTTTTCATCGTATACAGATTCATGTCTTTCTCAAAAACTATCGAATTGCCATCGGTCGACACACTAAAAGCTCTAATTGATTCATCTTTAAAATTGGTCAATTTTTCGGCTTTATCGGCAGCTTTGCCATTGGTATCGAGTTTTAGACGATAAATATTGTAAGCTCCGTCAATACTGCTCAGAAAATAAAGTGTATTATTTCCGCCCCATTGTGGCAAAACATCGTTGGTTTCAAAACTCGGAAGCTGCTGATATGTTTTGTTTTTGGTATCGTAGAGCCAAAGGTCACGGTCAGAACTTCCTTTGTAGTCTTGACGGGCAACTGGGTTAATGTCACCACGCACAAAAGCTACAAAACGGCCATCGGGCGAAACAATCGGGTCGAAACCAACGGCATCTAAGAAGCGTGATTCGGTACCACCTTTTGGATTGATTGAATAAACCTCACTCGGACGCTCGATTTGCTTAAATTCTCGGTTGGTAGAAAACAATATCTTGTCGGCTTGTGTCCAACTTGAAATATTATCTGAGCCAGAATGAAACGTTAGACGTTTGGGCATTCCGCCTTCGGTTGGCATCACGAAAATATCATTATTGCCAAATCTTGCTCCCGAAAAAGCAATTTGGCTACCATCAGGGCTAAAAACAGGATTACTTTCGTAGGCTTCATGGATGGTCAGACGAGTGGCTTTTCCGCCTGCACTCGGAACAGTCCAAATATCACCTTGAAACGAAAAAGCTACTGTTGAGCCATCTTTATTGATAGCTGGTTGGCGAAGCAATAAATTGTTTTGTGCTTGTAAAAAAAGGCTTGAACAGCCCAGAAATACTGCGGTTAGGATAGTTTTTTTCATATAGTGTTAGTTTGTTGGAGGGTCAGAGATATAACCCCATTTCACTAACAAAGTTATGATTTTTAGCCAATTTTCAACAAAAAAGAGAGCAAAGGATTAGTCAAGCAGACCAAAACAGTAAAAACTGATACGATAATTTGAAGAAAAATAAAAAACGGTTAAATTTCAGAAGTAATTTAAATTCATCTTAAAACTCACAACTATGCTATTCTCAATATTCATTTTAATCAGTCTTAGCTTTACGCTTCTGTTTTTATATATAATTTATCGAGCATCTGTTTTGCTAAAAAAAGAAATAGGTGTTTGGGCGGTAATAGTTTTTATTCTGGGAATTCTACCCAAATCTTCAAATTCATCTGAAAATAGAAAAACTGAGTGGACATACAATTCGGATAAAGTATTTGTGAACGGAACACAAAGAAGAGAATACCATACTTTGGAAGATAATCTTATAAGTAAAGTTGAATTGATGGTTAGCTATGGACTTGACTCTGCAAGCAAAAAATATCTTCCTACCGAAGCCAGTATCATAAATAGTGGATTAATCGTTTGGGGAAGTAGATTGATTCCTCGGCAAATTATGATAAAACCCACTCAAAGCCCCCAACATCTTGAGTATCACGTTCAAGGAATGCGAAAATGGCAATTTTTCTATTTACTCAACTATAATGAAGATAGAAAATTTACTGGTTTTATCAACATCAAATAGTTATTCTGTTTTCAGAACCTTGATATCTTTCACCAAATTTTCGACATCAAGCGGTAAGGTTGCGTTATAAACGCCACGAATGTAGCCGTTTTTATCAATCAGGAAGGCATTTTCGGTGTGTAGAAATTCGTTTTTATCTTTCTGCAAACCGATTTCTTTTTCGGCAAAATACGATTGTCGAGCTAAGGTATAAATTTTATCTTTCTCACCCGTAAGTAAATGCCATCGCTGGGCATCAATTTTCCAGCGATTGGCATATTTTTTTAGTTGAGCTACGGTATCGGTGGCAGGCATCACCGAATGAGAAAGCATCAACACATCCGCATCATTCTTGAATGTTTGATGCACAGAGAGTAAGTTTTGGGTCATGGTTGGGCAAATGCTTGGGCAAATGGTAAAGAAAAAGTTAGCCACGTAAATTTTACCTTTAACATTCTCGCTGGATACTTTTTTACCTTCTTGGTCAGTGAAACTAAAATCAGCAATTTTATGCAGTTTTAGCGTATCACGTTGTTTTTTTGTGTACCAATTTGGTGTAAAGTCTGCTGTATTATAGTAAGGCAGGTTTTCTTTTTGCGTTTTATCGTTGGATTGGCAAGCAAATAATGCCATATATAATATCAAAGCATATTTACATACCTCTGCCCCCCTCAAAGGGAGAATCATATTTAAAACTTTAAAAATCATTTTTTCGCTCGAAAAGTATTATTTTCTACTACCGAAACACAGTTTTTTACTCCTGGTAAGCCAAATCGGCGACCATCTTTTATAACATAGTTGGCTTTTAATGAGCCATCATCAAACCACATTTGTTGCTGGCCTTCTTCGTGACCATTCACGTAATGAAATACTTCGGCGAGTTTTCCGTCGGTAAACCAATCTTTTTGTTCGCCATGATGTTCGTCGTTTTTAAAATGATATTCAAAGCGGAGTTTTCCATCAGGCCACCACGCTCGGTGTTCACCTTCTTTTTTGCCTTTTTCGTAATAACGTTCTTCGGCCAATTGCCCATTTTCATGCCATATTTTGCTCCAGCCCTGCTCTTTTCCTTCATTGAAACAAATAATTTTAGCAGTATCACCACTCACAAATGTAGCAAATTGAATACCTGTGAATGGCTGATTCTTATAAAATAATTGTCCTTGGCTTCGGATAAACGAAGCGTCAGATTCTTGTATTTTCAGTAATGAAACTTGGTTTTTAGACTGGCATGCAGCCAATACTAAACAAATACTACTTAGAAATAGTACCTGCCGTGCCATAGAAGCCATTGCCATTGATATAAGGGTCTGCATCGGTGATGTGATAATGATAGATACCATTCGGGTATTCGACAGTAGCGTGCGAGTGTCCGTGATAGCCATCTAAATCGCTATTGTTCACGGTTTTACCTTTTTCAAGTGGGCCATAAACAGGGAAACCATCCAGCAAAAAGCCCAAAAGTGCATCTTTCCCTTTTTGAGTAGTTAAGTAAGTTGGCTCAACGTGGTAATGATATTGTCCTTGCTGCTGAGGATGTCCGTTATATTGGTCAAAGCCGTTCACTTCATTGGTCAGAGGAGCATTCATGGCTGCATATTGATTGAAAAATGGCACACCATTGAGCGAAATCCCAATTGGCCCAAGTGGCGTTGCACTTGTTGAATTGGCCTTAGTTGGATTAATCGGAATCTTGAAAACCAAACTTTGTGACGAAATTCGGTTAGGATTCAAAGCAAACTTCGTATTTGTACCATTGTAGGCCTCGTATTTTGCCGTTGCCCATTGGGTGTCTTTATAATAAGGACTTTTATGGTCGGGCAAACCATTGGTTTTGATGATGGCGTAATTTCCCTCGATGTAAACCTCGGTTGCTCCATAAATTTTCTTGAAGATTTCGAGTGAAGTTGTTGCATTAGCGGTCGTTGTGGTTGTGCTACTTGTGCCAGAAGTTGTGGTTGGCGATAAGTCTGACTCATTACCACAAGCTGAAACTAAAAGCATGATATTAACCACGAAAACAGCGACAGATATGATTGACTTTTTCATTGGAGTTGATTTTTAAAGTGAAACATTAAAAAGATAAAAGTGTTTTTTCTCGTAAAGTTCAATCCATAGGATACTGCGTTGTTCAATATTTTTGGAGTTTTAGATGCACTTACTTTTAAAAACTTGCGGTATTTTTTTATTTTTTTCACCAAATGAATTCAGTGGCTAAGAGACCAAAGACGGCCAACCCTCGGTAGTATTTCTGTATATGCCGAATTTATTCGGCATTACTTCAAACCGTCCTTATCTCTCAGGTGGCGGAGGTGGCATATCTTCCATCGGCGGACGGTCGTCCATTGGTGGAGGTCCTCCTTGAGGTGGACCTCCTTTTGGCGGACCAGTACGCTCGATTGAACGAATAAGGTCAAGAATTACTTCATCGAAATGTTTTTGTTGGGTTGGTGTACACATTTGTCGAACTTGCTGAAAATGACGAAACGTCATTACATCAGTTTCGGCCATTTTAGTTTCAATTCGATTAGCTCTTGCTCGAAGCGAATCTTCGGAAATATTCGTTACGGACAAATCTTTATAATACGCCTCTTTCAGTGCTTTTACCTCATCACGCATAATACGCATTTGCTGTGCGTGTTCCTGACGAAGTTTGCGGTAAACCTCTGTCTGTTTCTCATCAAATTTTAACTCAGTTTCCAAAAACAACCGCTTTGGCTGAGCTAAATTTCCATTTGAAAAGAACGATATCCAAACAAGTAAGCCAATATTGAGAAACAAAAGCACCACGATTGCCGCCCAAAGTATCTTGTATTTATTAATATCCTTCATCTTTTAAAGATTTGTATCGAATGCAGTCAAACCATATTCTTTAGCAAAAGTATTAGCATTTTGTGGCTCTGAGACATCTTTCTTATCATACCGAATAACGACTCCAATATTCAATAAAACTACTATCATTAGAAACGACCACATAAAAGCAGGTTGTACCATAAATTTGGGTAATGGAGCATAACGTTGCTGCATAGTGGAAATTCGGGCATTAAGGCGAGTTTGAAAAAACGGTCGAGGTTCAGCTCGTCTGATTCCTTCCAATGCTTCCACTGTTTCTTCTATTTGGCGTTCGATTTCTTCTTGATTTTTCATTTTCTTATATGCTTTGATTCACATAATACTCTTTTAATGTTTTACGGAGATTGGTTTTTGCTCTGAATAATAATGACTCAACCGATGAAAGTGAAACCTGCATGACCTCCGAAATTTCTTGATAACTAAGTCCTTCTACGTTACACAACGTAAAAGCAACTTTCTGATTATCAGGCAATTGATTGATATGTTTAAACAGTACTTTGGCTCGTTCTTGATTTTCAAACACAACTCCAGGATGTGCAAAATCGGCTGGATGATGTTTAATTTCATCATTTTCTCCGAATAAACTCGTCAAGAAAGCAAAGCGTTTGATTGCTTTTTTCTTCCGATGCGTTTCTAATGCCTTTGTGGTCGCTATTCGATAAATCCAAGTGGAAAGTTTTGCTTCTCCTTTAAATTTACCGACCGACTCATATACCTCAATAAACACTTCCTGCGATACATCTTCGGCTTCTTCGGCATTTTGCACGATTGACAATACTGTATTGTACACCTTGTTTTGAAATGAATCAACGAGGTGGCGGAAAGCACTTTGCGAGCCTTTCTGCAAATCAGTAATGAGTTGTTTTTCGTCCAAACAGTTGCATTTTGATTACGTATTGAATATTAGATGTGGAAATTAGAAAAAACTTGCGGGAATCTTGAAAAATTTTTGACATGAAAAAACGTCGGCATGTAGTTCATAAACCATGCCGACGTTCAACTGAAACCTATTATTTATGAAATTAAGGCAAATTCAACAAGAAGCCAATCGTAAAATTAGCATCCCAATCGAACACAAATTGCTCACAACCAGTAGCATCTTTGATGGCTTTATAGATATTTACACCTGCTTTTCCTTTAGCATCATCCATTTTATAATCTTTCGGGGATTTCAAAACCGTAAAACGTTCTTTGCCATTTCTTACTTGTTTTGCCATCGAAAATGGAGCACCACCAATAATAAAACAAGTTTTGCGTTTCATACTCGGAATGCCCGCACATTTTGCCTTTACTTCGTCATATACTTTTCCATCATCCGTTCCATCTTGAAAATACTTTGCTCCATACGTTTCAACCGCCGAAACACTACTACCATTCAACCAAGAAATTTTAGTGTTTCCCGAACCAATATCCGTTACAAAGGCTTCCTCTTCAAAATCTTTAGGTAGTACACATTTCAAGGCTAAAGCTCCTTCTTGTTGAGCAGAAACTGTGTTTACAAAATAATTCAAAGCTTTTAAATTTTTAATAATTTTTTGTGTAACATCAGCTTTTACTGCACCCGAACTCACCACAAAGTGAATATCGCGACCACCCACACCAAAATCAAGCATTTTACCGATATATTGCTTCAAACCTGCACGAATATCTTCATCGGTGGCCATGTTTTCAGTTACTAAACTATTACCAAATTCTGATTTTTCAAGTTTCCAATTTTTATCTTTATCAATTCTTACAATGAATGAATTAAAACCACTCGCTCCTAATTCAACAACACCTTTCAATTTTCCGTTAATTGGCTCAGGGGCTACATAGTTAAAGCTCGAATTGCCGCCAGCAGTTGCTTCACTATCGTTTGAACTTGATGAAGATGAACTCGCCGAACTCGAAGCCTCAGTAGCGGGACCTTCTTCGGGTGCTTTTGTTTCGGCATTCGTTTGCTCAGTTTCACTTTTAGAAAGCATATTTTTGCCCCAAGATGTGTTTTCGAGGACATACTTTCCACCAAAAAATATTGCTCCAAGAATTACAAGCATTATCAAAAATCTTGCAAAAGGGGTTAATTTGTTCATTTTACTATTAGTTTTATTTGTGAATTAAAATAAGTGTTGAGCAAAAATAGAGAAATACTTTCATCTGCTCAATTATTTTTTTGAATGAATGGTTACGGGGCTTGATGACTCCTTGTAAAACATTGATAAACCTTTTATTTATTTGTACTTTTGAAGTCAAGTCTTTATCACTATTATGCTTATCACAATTATATTTATCACTGGCTATTTGGCGATTGCCTTTGAACACCCCATCAAAATCAACAAAACGGCTTCTGCCCTACTCGTTGGCACCATCTGCTGGACGGTCTATGCCATGAGTAGCACTGAAAGCCATGCAATTCAAGAGAATCTTTCGCATCATTTAGCAGAAATCGCCGAAATTTTGTTTTTTTTGCTCGGAGCAATGACCATCGTTGAGCTGATTGATGCTCACCAAGGTTTTAAGATTATCACCGACCAAATTTCGAGCAAAAAGTCAGTCACGTTACTCTGGACAATAGGCTTGCTGGCATTTTTTCTTTCGGCCACTCTTGATAATCTCACAACGGCCATCGTGATGGTCTCTTTACTCCGAAAAATCATTTCGGATGCTGAGCAACGAAAGTTTTTTGCAGGAATCGTCATCATTGCGGCCAATGCGGGTGGAGCGTGGTCGCCGATTGGAGACGTAACAACCACCATGCTCTGGATTGGTGGACAAATCACTCCGCTTCATATTATGCAAAGTTTGTTTATTCCGAGTTTGGTATCGTTGGTTATTCCACTGCTATATTTAAGTTACACCATGAAAGGGCAAACCATTGAAAATCAAGCCATTGAAGAAAGTGATTTCATGGAAACAACTGCTAAAGAACGAAATATTATGTTTTTTGTTGGGCTTGGAATACTGCTCTTTGTGCCAGTCTTCAAAACCATTACGCATCTACCACCTTATATGGGCATGATGCTTGGCTTAGGGATTGTTTGGGTTGTAGGCGAAATTTTGCACAGCAAAAAAGACGAAGAAGACCGCAAACCTTTTACGGCCTCTTATGCCCTTAGTCGAATAGATTCGAGCAGTATTTTGTTTTTCTTGGGTATTTTGTTGGCCATCGGTTGTTTAGAATCAACAGGGCTTTTGCAAAGTTTGGCCGTTAGCATGAACGATACTATAGGGAATCAAGATTTAATTATTTTGCTCATTGGCTTGGCTTCGGCAATTGTTGATAATGTGCCGCTCGTGGCAGCTACAATGGGCATGTACGACCTGAGCAGCTTTCCAACTGACCATAAAATTTGGGAGTTTTTAGCCTATTGTGCAGGCACAGGCGGAAGTATCCTAATTATTGGTTCAGCGGCAGGCGTGGCAGTAATGGGCATGGAAAAAATAGATTTTATTTGGTACTTGAAGCGTATTTCACTCTTGGCACTTTTAGGCTACTTTGCGGGAGCAGGCGTTTATTTGCTTTTCTAATACCATTCACCGCAAAATTACCATTGTTTCCGACCGAAAGACTGTCTTAAAATACCAATTATCCTAAAAAGATTTGGAATATATTCGGCGGTTTTACACCTTTGTCACGGTTTTAAATTTTAACTATCTCAGAAAACACAATGAAAAAAATTAGTATCGTATTAGCTGCCTTATTTGTAAGCACTGTATCTTTCGCTCAAACTGCCGACGAAGTAATAGCTAATTATGTAAAGGCAATAGGTGGCAGCGATGCTATCGCCAAAATTAAAGATTTATCAATGACCATGACTGGCGAAATCCAAGGACAGTCATTGGAAGTTTTAATTCAGAAAAAACCTACCAACAAATTTTTACAATCGGTAAGTATTGTAGGTATGGGCGAAGTACAAAAACAAGTTTGTGATGGTGTAAAAGCACAATTTGGTGGCATGCAAGGCTCGCAGGAGATTACTGAACCAGAAAAAGTTAAAGTAATTGCGATGCAATCATTTATTGTTCCAGAAGCAAATTATGCAGCTATTGGAGCCAAAGTAACTTATATTGGAAAAGAAAAAGTAGGTGCGGTAGAAGCACACAAACTTGAAGTTGCGGTTGGAGAAACAAAAATGACAGAATTTTATGAGGTAGCTTCGGGTTTAAAAATCCGTCAAGCAGTTACTGCCGAAGGCCCAATGGGAACGCAAACTATCACTTCTGACTACTCCGATTATAAAGAAGTAAATGGTGTAAAATTTGCTCATAAGCTTAACCAAGACTTAGGAATGGCTCAGTTGGCTCTTACAGCTACAAAAGTTCAAGCAAACACAAACTTAGCTGATGCTTTATTTGAGATTAAATAATTAGTCGATGGTTGTTAGTTCTCAGACAACAGAAATAATGAAGATTTTCTTTTCAAGAAATACGGCAAAGAGGAATAGCTTTTTAGGGCTATTCCTCTTTTTATCTTTGCAGCTTTCTGCACAAAATCGTTTTGAATTTTCGCACCCACAAATGGGAACGATGTTTCGGGTGGTAGTATATGCCTCCGACTCTATTTCGGCAAAAAACGCCACAAAAAAAGCCTTTGCTCGGCTCGATGAATTAAATATGACATTGAGCGATTATCGGGAAGATAGCGAAGTAAATACGCTCTGCCGAACCGCAGGCAGCGGCCAATACATAAAAATAAGTACCGATTTGTGGAATATGCTGCAAGAATCAGTAAAAGCCGCTAAATTATCAAATGGAAATTTTGATGTGACAATCGGACCACTCACTCAACTTTGGCGTCGTATGAAACGCCAAAAACAACTCCCTACGCATACTCAAATCAGTGAAGCAAAAGCCAAGATTGGCATTGAAAAAATACGATTCGATAGGGCAAATCAATCGGTAATGCTCGAAACTAAAGGTGTGAGACTTGATTTTGGGGGAATTGGAAAAGGCTTTGCCGAAGATGAAATGATGAAGATTCTGAAACAAAATGGCATAAAATCAGCCTTGATTGAGGCAGGTGGAAATATTATTGTTTCAAATGCTCCCACTGACTCGCCCAAAGGCTGGGAGATTTTTATCAATAAGGAAAGCTATTTTTTGAAAAACTGCGGCATATCCACTTCGGGCGATGCCTATCAGTTTGTAGAAATTGACGGCAAAAAATATGCTCATATTCTTGACCCAAAAACGGGTATCGGTTTTACGGAACCTCATCAAATAAGCATCATTGCCAACGACGGCACAAAATCTGATTGGATTTCGACGGCTTTGTATTTAATGCCCAAAGAAGAAGGTAAGAAACTCGCTAAAAAACTGAAAGTGAAGGTAATAAACTAATTCAAGGCTACGGCCGAAGAATCTTAGTAATTGTCTGACTACTCATAGTTGAATTCGGAATTATTACCGTATTTCCATCGTCATCAATTAGTATTGTTTGGCGTAAATCTATATCCTCTACTCTACCTATAATATCACCAACCTTAATTTTCTCGCCAATCTTAAATGGTTTATAGACAATCAATAATACACCACTTATGATATTACTGAGTGCTTGTTGAGACGATAAACTCACTACAATAGAAATTAATCCTGCACCCGCCAAGATAGTCTGGCTTAGGGTTTGAAAAGCAGGAATAAAAGATAAAGCAAGGCCAATTCCTATTAACCAAATAGCGGTAGTAGAGATATGTTGAAAAAACCTTATTCGTGTAATATCTGCTTTCTCAGACAGTTTCTTGATGATATTCTTGAAAAAGAGTTTTTGGAATAAAAAATTAACTACAAATGAGGCCAACAAACATAATACTACTACAAATAAACGTTCGGAGTCGTTAATCAATACTTTAAGCATAATTTTATTCTTTTTCTTCTTTTAAAGTATAGGTTAGCTTGGAAATATAAAAAACATTCGAATTGATTAGTTCATTGCTGCGTTTTACACTCTGATAGCCATAAGCCAAAAAACTTTGACCATACCAAGCAGCCAAATTTGTGCGTTCGGCATCAACAATTCTATCGGCTTCTGAACTGGCTTTTAGGTCAAAATTTTCTAAGTTTTTCACTTTTTGATTGCCTCGAATTACGGCAGTACGAATGAGTTTTTCATCAGGGTAGGCCAAAATATGATAATCGTCGTGGTGCGTAATCTGTACTTTGGCGTTGAGTTCGGAGCTTTCAATATCTTTCAACGAAACACTATTATCCCAAATCAACTTTCCCGATTTATCGAAACCACAAATAATGGCGTGTGAATATCGAAAATTATTATAGATATCATTCCCGATGCGATAATTTCGCCAATTGCTAAAACCTGCAGTACTTGGTGACGATTTGTATTCAGGATAAAAAACTTCGGCCAACATCAGCCAACCTTCTTTTGTTGGGATAATATCGTGTAAAAACAAGCGATAACGCAACTTTACATCTTTCCCTTTTTGCTTTTTTTCTTTAATTCTTCGCTTTATTTTTTCTTCTCTTTTAGCGTTCATGAAACTAAAAAAGTTATCCAAATCAGCAAAATTGATATACTGAATTTTTGAGTCTTCGTTTAGCTGCTGCACATAAAAACCCAAAGCAAAAAGTGAGCAACCATCGGCATAATTCCCCATTAAAATCGGGTGTTCTTTATCAATATTCAACACTTCACCCGAAATCGGTGTTGTATCTCGATTTCCCAACGAAAAACTTTTAATCAACTTACCTTCATAAGAATATTTCTTGACGATAAACTGACAATTTCGGTCATTTTTAAGCATCAGATACAAGAAATTTCCGTGTTCATCAATATCTAATTCATTGATAACAAGATTATTACTATGAACTTCGGGCAAAACTTTTGATGTTTGGTCGAAGAAACTAAAGATGACCACCACGGGGCGGTCGTTGTATTTTCCACCAATAAATGCCTTATTCTGCAAAACCACAAAATGCTCAATATCCATGTTGGTTAGCAAATTTCCTTCTGAATACGATTTATCACCCGTTTCCACATCAATCCGAAGTACGCCAATATCAATTTTATCGTTTTTCTTGAATAAAACGTACATAAACTTTTCATTTCGGAAGGTTTTCACCAAATCATAGTCGGGGTCAGGCACAAAAGTAGCTTTCCAACTTTGGGTCAGAGTACTATCGTATTTATAAAAATCGAAAGTAGATTTCTGGCGATAAGGCTCAATTCTTGACTGCATGAGCAATACACCACTTTCTTTGAGGGGTATAACCATGTTTTCCTCATCAACATCATTTCGGCGGTCAAACTCAATCCGTTTCCCTTGCGTCAGTTGAGCCGATGCCGAAAACCCAAACCACAGAAATAAAATTATAAATAGGTATTTTTGAGATTTTTTCATAATGTAGAGGGCAAAATTTATTTTCCTCGTAAGCCAAGTTCTACGACTTCTAAGTTAGACATTTTCCAGCTGTCCAGCGTAAATCTAAGCAAAGTTTTCATCTTATGCCAACCTTGCTTTCCTGCCGCCCCAGGATTCAGAAAAATCATGTTATTTTGTTTAGGGTCACGCATGGCTTTCAAAATATGTGAGTGTCCGCAAACAAAAATATCGGGTGTTTTTACCTTTAACTGTTTTTTCACTGTTGGGTTATAATTGGGCGGACTTCCGCCAATGTGGGTCATCCAAACTTCAAGACCTTCAATCGTAAAATTTTGATTTTCAGGCACTTTCCATTGAATCTCTTTTTCATCAATATTACCAAACACAAAGCGAGTGGGCTTGAAAGCTTCCAGTTTTTCGATGATTTCGAGCGAACCAATATCGCCAGCATGCCAAATTTCATCGCAGTCTTTGAAGTGCGTAAACACTGATTCATCAAGAAATCCGTGCGTATCTGATATTAATCCAATTTTGGTCATAAATCTAATTTTGAGTGAGTGAGTGAGCGAATGTGTGAACAATAAACTAATTCAATCATTCAAAATTATTTCTCTTAGTTTCAAATATTTCATCGTCGCATAGACACTCTGCGTGAAAGCCCAAACAAAACCACGGTAACCATTTAAAAAATTTAGTCGAATAAAATATTCCGTAAAAAAAGTAAGAGGAAACTTCGTAACGACTTTTAGCAAAGACGCTTTTTTGCCTTTCTTAAACAATTCATTTGCCCCTCGAGACGAGTAATTATTCATTTTCTGAAAAACCTCCGCCAAATCGGCATAACTATAATGCAATACATGATTTTTCAGTGTAGCAATTTTTCCATTCAAAACCACATCTTCGTGCACTTCACGGTCGTTATAATTACCAAATTTTTTATTAAATAGGCGTAAATGAGGCATTTTATATTCACGCCCAAACCGCATGACTCCGCCCAAAAAAACAAGCGTATTTGGTATCATATAACCTTGATATTCAGCACTTTGCAAGGCGTCACTAATCTCATTTTTTAGTGCTTCGCTCACAACTTCGTCAGAATCTACAATAAAAATCCAGTCGTTTTGGGCTTGGTCAACGGCAAAGCGTTTTTGGGTACCAAAACCATCGAATTTTCGGTATTGAGTCTTACACCCAAACTCGTTGGCAATACTTACCGTTTCATCGGTACTTCCACTATCTACCACAACAATTTCATCGGCCCACCCTTTCACAGACTCCAAAACTTGCCTAATCGTGCGAATATTATTGAACGTTATGATTACTACCGAAACTTTCATTCATCGAGGGTTTTATTGCCAAAGTTAAGGTTTTTGATTTTTTCAATCGTAATTTTGCTACAATAATTTCTTGAATATAAACGAATGATAGAAACCCACGCTCATATTTACGACGAACAATTTGATGAAGACCGTGATGCCATGCTCGAACGTGCATTTACGGCAGGAGTAAAACAAATCTGGATGCCCAACTGCGACCACGAAACGATTGATGGTATGTTGGTTCTCGAACAGCAATATCCCGACGTTTGTCATGCCATGATGGGCGTGCATCCGTGTTATGTAAAAGAGAATTTTGAAGAAGAACTGGCGGTAGTTGAGCAATGGCTCGAACGCCGAAGGTTTATCATGATTGGCGAAATTGGCCTTGATTTTTACTGGGATTTAACCTTTGTGGCTCAGCAAGAAGAAGCTTTTTTACGTCAACTGGCTTTGGCAAAGAAATATAATCTGCCGATTTGTATTCATTCTCGCAACTCAAAAAACAACGAACATAATGCTATTTTGCGTTGTATTGAGCTAATCAAACAGTTTGGCTGGGCCGATTTACGAGGTATTTTTCATTGTTTTTCGGGAAATTTGGAGGAAGCTCAGAAAATCATAGAAATCAATTTCTTGCTGGGAATTGGTGGAGTGGCCACCTTCAAAAACGGTGGAATGGATACAATTTTACCACATATTGATTTAACACACATCGTTCTCGAAACCGACTCGCCTTATCTTGCTCCAGTTCCGCATCGTGGCAAACGAAACGAAGTTTCGTATATTGAATTGGTTGCTCGTCGAATTGCCGAAATCAAGGCAATAGATTTTGATAAAGTTATGCAGCAAACCACCCAAAATGCTTTATCTTTGGTCGGTCTAAAATCATAAGCTTTGAATATAAAAACCATTCTTCTCGGTATTCTTTTTGCCGCTTTGTGGGCATCGGCATCGGCAGCAGCCAAAATTGGCTTGCGGTCGGTTGAGCCTTTGGTACTTTTTCAAGTTCGTTTTTTGGTGGCTGGAATAGCAATGCTTGCCTATTCGTTTTTCATCCAAAAAGACCGACTTCCCCAAGGCAAAGAATGGCAAGAACTCACGATTTTTGGATTACTAAACGTAACACTCTACCTAAGCTTTTTTGTATTAGGAGTCAGTGAAGTGGCCGCTGGAATCGGCAGTCTTTCTACGGCTACTAACCCGCTGTTTATCAGTGTATTATCGGCGGTTTGGTTAGGTAGAAAAGTAAAATCTTCGGAGTGGATGGCCGTACTTTTGGGCATGATTGGCGTAGGTTTGGCGTGTTATCCACTTATTCAAAATAGTTATGCCACACCACTGGGCTTATTGTATATGTTTTTGTGCATGCTCTCCTACTCCATCGGCACAATTTATTACTCTAACATCGACTGGAAACTTTCACGTACGGCTATTAATGGGTGGCAAGTTTTCTTGGGAGGATTACTGATGTTACCCATTACGTTTTTGATGCACAAAAA